>NZ_CAURTV010000086.1:0-15260 GCF_963527515.1 uncultured Cellulomonas sp.
GCGTCGGCACGCGCGGCGGCCTCTGCGGCGGCACGCGCAGCGGCCTCGGCCGCCCGGGCCGCAGCCTCGGCAGCCTCACGGGCAGCGCGCTGCTCGGCGATGATGGTGACGAGCTCGCGCTCGATGGCGGCGCGTTGGGCGTCGATCTCCGCCTGCTCGGCCTCGGCCTGCGCCTTGAGCGACGCGATCGCCTCCTGCTTGGCGGACTGGTCCGCGATCAGCGCGGTGATCTCGTCCTCTCGCTCCTGCGCCACGGCGCGGGCCTCGCCGGCGGCGACGACCCTGGCCTCGGCCTCCTGTCGCAGCTCGGCTACGCGGTCGGTCACCGCACCGAGCCTCGCCTCGCTGGTGCGGTTGGTGGCGTCCACCTGGCGCAGCTCGTCGAGGATGCGGGCCTGGCTGCGCAGGGCCGCGTCGACGAGCCGGGCGTTGTCGAGGAAGTCGGTGGTGTCCTCCGCGTCGAGCATGACGCCCAGCGTGGAGAGGCCGGGACCTCCGCGGTAGGCCTCCCGCGCCATCACGCCGAGCGCCGCGCGCAGCTCCTGCTCGGCCGCCCGGTCGGCGGCGATCGTGGCCGTGAGCATGCCGCGCAGGTCGGTGGCGTCCTCGAGCCGGCCGGCCGCCATGACGGCTTCGCGCTGGGCGGCCTCCATTGCCGCGCGGGCCTCGTCGAGCTCGGCCTGTGCCGCAGGCAGACGCGACTGGGTGGCCTGCAGGTCCAGCGCGGCCTGGCTCAGCTCCTCGCTCAGGCCCTCGATAGATGCCTCCAGCTCCTCGGCCTGGCGGTCCGCGGCGCTGCTGCGACGTTCGGCCTCGGCCCGCCGGTCGTCGATGCCATCCGCGTAGCCGGCACCGGCGGTGCCCGTCACCGCGAGCACCGCGGCCAGCAGGACCGCACCCGTCCGGCGTCGCAGGCGACCGGCCGGCACGCCTGAGGGCGGCACCGGTCCGGACGGCGCCGTTGGACGGCGGGAGGGCATCGGCATGTGCGGGGAGGCCGGGTCGGGGACACTGCGAGGTGGTCGGCCTGCGGCAGGCTAAGCGGCGGTCGTCGTCCACCAAGCCGCTGACACGCGGGGGCGTCGGGCGAAGTTCCGCCAGCGAGGGCGTCGAAAGGCCGTGACCACGCCCGAGGACGCGCCTACCGTGCGGGGGTGCCCTGCCGACTGACCGCCGTCACCTTCGACGCGCACGACCCCGCCGGCCTGGTGCGCTTCTGGGCCGGTCTGCTGGGTCGCGACGCCGACGGCACGCTGCTGCCCGGGTCGGCGGGCCAGCTCGGGCTGCGGTTTGTGGAGAGCGAGGCGGACAAGGTGGCCCGGAACCGGATGCACCTGCACCTCACCAGCACCGGTGCGGCCGACCAGCAGAAGACGGTCGACAGCGCCCTACGGCTCGGCGCCGGCCACCTCGACGTCGGCCAGCTGCCGGAGGAGGGCCACGTCGTGCTGGCCGATCCCGAGGGCAACGAGCTCTGCGTGATCGAGCCCGGCAACGCGTTCCTGGCCGGGTGCGGGTTCCTCGGCGAGCTCACGTGCGAGGGCCCCCGGGAGGTCGGCGTCTTCTGGGCCGAGGCCCTGAGGTGGCTCCTGGTGTGGGACCGGGACGACGAGACGGCGGTCCAGTCGCCGCTCGGGGGCACGAAGGTGTCGTGGGGCGGTGAGCCTGCGACGCTGGACGACCGGCGGAGCCGGCAGCGACTCGACCTCGCCGTTCCCGGCGGCGACCTCGAGGCTGAGGTTGCCCGTCTGACCGGCCTGGGCGCGCGCGTGCTCGGCGACGCCGACCACGGTGCGCTCGCACTGGCCGACGTGGGCGGCACCGAGTTCTGGCTCCGCCCCACCACCGCACGTTCGGCGGACCGGCACCCCTAGGACGGGTGCTCGTCTGGGCCCCAGGTCCCACCTCCCGACCCGAGGACGGGCCGCGGCGGGGGTCTTCATCGGTTCTTCATCGTCCGTGAGCACAACCTGGGCCACGGTCCCCGACGGTGTGGGTAGCGCCGGATCGTCCGGCGCCCTCACCGAAGGGAACCCCCATGGTCGCCACCGCACCCGCCTCCGTCGGGACCGCCGGAACGCCGACAGCGACCGGTCGCCGCACCTCTGTCCTGGCGGTCGTCGCCGCAAGCGCCGTGATCACCGCCGTGGCCCTGCTGCTGCCCGCCTGGCCGGCAGGTGACGACATGGGCTCCACCCACTACATGGGCCTGCTCGCCGCCAACCAGCCGTGGAACCTGCTGCTGTTCATGGCGGTGCCGGTCATCCTTGCCGAGACCATCGCCGTCACCGAGCTGGCGATCCTGTTCCGCCGGCCGGTCGCCCCGGTGGTGGCCGCCGTCAACCGGTACGCCGGCCTGGTCGCCGGCTTCTACTTCCTCGGGGTGCTGGTCTACCTGACCAAGCACGCGGTGGTGCCGCTGACGGCCACCGGCGGATGGCGCGGGTGGGTCGACGTCGTCGCCGTCGGCTTCTACCTGCTGGGCATCGTCCCGCTGTTCGGCATGACCCTGCTCGAGACGCGGGCGGTCGGCTCCGGGTGGGACGACCAGAAGCGCCTGAAGATCCACGCGACGCTGGTGGGACTGTTCCTGGTCGTGGCGCACGTCGCGATGATCGCCGGCATGCTCGACCCCGCAGTAGTCGGGTGGGACCCCTCCCACGTCATGGACGACGGCTCGCAGATGGAGGGCATGACGCACTGAGCGAGGGGGGCGACCGGGTCAGGCGGTCGGCAGGGTCACCGTGAGGGTCGCGCCCTTGCCGACGCCGGGACTGGCCACGTCGACCGTCCCGCGATGCCCCTCGACGAGGGCCTTGGTGATGGCCAGCCCGATGCCGGAACCGCCTCGGGCGCGATCACGCGCGGTGTCGGCACGGTAGAACCGTTCGAACACGTGGGGCAGGTGCTCGGCGGCGATCCCCTCCCCCGTGTCGGCCACCCGCAGCGCCACGGCGCCGTCGCTCGACGGACCGGCCGCGAGCGTGACGGTGCCGCCGGCGGGCGTGTGGCGCACGGCGTTGGTCACCAGGTTGTCCAGGATCTGTGCGACGCGGGTCCGGTCGACCGACACCGCGGGCAGACCGGGCTCGACCTCCACCTGCAGCGTCACCCCCGTCGCGGCGGCGTTCTCGCGCGCAGCCGCGGCGGCCGCCTGGAGCAGCTCGGCGACCGCGACCGGTTCGAGGTGCAGGATCAGGTCACCGGCCTCCGCGAGGGTGACCGCGGCCAGGTCCTGCGCGAGCCGCGTCAGGCGGTCGCCCTGCTCGCGCAGGACGCCGATGGTCGCGGCGTCCAGCGGCTGCACGCCGTCCTCGACCGCCTCGAGGTACGCCGTCAGCGTCGCCACGGGCGTGCGGACCTCGTGGGCGACGTCGGCCAGCAGCCGGGCGCGCAGCCGATCCGACTCCTCCAGCCGTTCGGCCATCGCGTTGAACGAGCGGGCCACCTCGTCGAACTCCGGGCCCAGACCGGGTGCGGGGACGCGGTGCTCGTAGCCGCCGGCACCGACCCGACCGGCCGCGGTCGACACCGCGCTCAGGGACCGGCCGACACGGCGCGTCAGGAGCAGGCTGACCCCCACGGAGGCGACCGCTGCCGCGCCGAGCGCCAGCCCCAGGGTCACGGTGCTGGCGTCCCGGAACGCCTGCTCCGCGTGGACGACGGCGGCGGCGTGGTCCTCCAGGCCGGCGCTGACCATGTGCCGGTGGAACAGGCCGGGCCCGACGGCGGCGGCGACCAGCCACGCGGTGAGCACGCCGACGACCAGCACGACCGTGAGCGCCACCATCAGCCGGGCGGCCAGCCCCCACCGGACGGGGTGGTCGGCGGTGGTCATGCGCCGGTCCCGATGCGGTAGCCCACGCCACGGACGGTGCGCACGTACCGCTGGTCCTCGACCGTGTCACCGAGCTTCTGCCGCACGTGCAGGACGTGGACGTCGACGAGGTGCTCGTCACCGACCCATCCCGGCCCCCACACGACGTCGATCAGCGCGCGGCGACTGAGCACCCGACCCGGCCTGGCTGCCAGGGCGGCGAGCACGTCGAACTCCGTCCGGGTCAGGGCGACCGTCCTGTCGCCGTCACGCACCTCCCGCGCGTCGAGGTCGATCAGCAGGTCCCCGACGCGCAGCGTCTCGGCGGCAGGCTCCGCGACGGGCACGGGAGCGGACCGGCGCGGGCGGCGCCGCAGGGCCGCGACCCGGGCCATGAGCTCGCGCGGGCTGAACGGCTTGGTCAGGTAGTCGTCGGCGCCCACGGACAGCCCGATGAGGACGTCGATCTCCGCGGTGCGGGCCGTGAGCATCACCACGTAGCAGTCGGAGAACGTGCGCAGCTGCCGGCACACCTCCACCCCGTCGAGGCCGGGCAGGCCCAGGTCCAGGATGACCAGGTCGGGGTCGACGGCCCGGAGCACCTCCACCGCCCGCGTGCCGTCGTGACAGGAGGTGGTGAGGTACCCGTCGCGCTCGAGGTACCCGGCGACGAGGCGGGACAGCGGCTCCTCGTCGTCCACGACCACGGCGCGGCGGGCGGGGGCGGGTGCGGCGAGGCTCACGGGACCATCTTGCGGGTCGCAGGCGTGCGACGGCACCACCCTCACTCTCCGAGGTACCTGACCCCCGTGAGCTGCTCGGCCGCCCGCCACAGCCGGCGGCCCACCACGGGATCGACCGCCTCCCGCCCCAGCCGCGCCTCGCCGACCGGGCCGCGGGTCTCCCCGAGCCGGGTCGGACCGAAGAACTGGCCTCCGACCACGTCCGGTCCGGTCGCAGCGAGCAGCTGCGGGAGGGCGCCCTGCTCCACCGACTGGGTGGCCAGCAGGCCGACCCGCGCGACCACCGTGCCGAGCCGCCCGCGGTGCTCCCACGCACGGGGGGTCAGGTTGGTGCGGGTGAGGCCGGGATGGGCCAACACGCTCCGGACGGGCGAGCCGACCGCACGCAGCCGGCGGTCCAGCTCGAGGCCGAAGACCGTGGTGGCCAGCTTGGAGCGGCCGTACGCCGGGGAGGCCCGGTAGTCGCGCTCGGTCATCAGGTCGTCGAAGTCCAGGTGCGCGTTCCTGTGCGTGATCGAGCTGAGACCGACCACCCGGGCGTCCTTCCCCGCCGTCAGGGTGTCCAGCAGCAGGCCGGTCAGCGCGAAGTGGCCCAGCATGTTCGTCGCCAGCTGGAGCTCGAAGCCGTCGGCCGACGTGCGGCGCGGGCCGAGCAGCACCACGCCGGCGTTGTTCACCAGCAGGTCGAGGGCCGGGAGGTCGGCGGCCAGCTTCGCGGCGAACTCGCGCACCGAGTCCAGCGACGCCAGGTCCAGCTCCCGGACCTCGACCTCGCCGCCGATCCGGCGCGCGGCATCGTGCCCGGCCGTGGTGTTGCGGACGGCGAGCACCACGTGGGCCCCGTGGCGTGCCAGCTCGGTCGCGGTCACCAGGCCGAGGCCGGAGCTCGCGCCGGTCACGACGGCCACCCGGCCGCGCTGGTCGGGGATGCGGTCGGCGGTCCATGCGGTCATCTGCTGCTCCTGGGAGGGGTCGTCGAGGCGGCGGAGCGCCGACGCTACGAGCAGCCGGGGAGCGTTCCGTCGTTCGCGCGTGCCTAGGTCTGGCAGGCCCACGCTCCGCTCCAGGCTCCGGGGCACACTGGCGGGATGACCGATCCGTACGCGCGAGAGCTCGCCGACTTCCTGCGCTCCCGGCGCAGTCGGCTCAGCCCGCAGGACCTCGGGCTCGAACCGGGCGGCCGGCGCAAGGTGGCGGGTCTGCGGCGCGAGGAGCTTGCGCTGCTGGCGGGGCTCAGCACCGACTACTACCAGCGGATGGAGCAGGGCCGCAGCGTCCGACCGTCGGACGACGTGCTGGACGCGCTCGCCGGCGCGCTGCGCCTCGACGACGAGGAACGCCGGCACCTGTTCGCGCTGGCCCGCGCGGCCCGACGCCCGGCACCGGCCCCGGTGGACCGCGGCCCGGAGCAGGTACCGGACGGCACCCGTCGGCTGCTGCGGGTGATGGACACCCCCGCGGTCGTCCTCGGCCGGTTCCTCGACCTGCTCGACCGGAACCCGATGGCGGAGGCTCTGCTCGGCGACCCGGCCGACCACCCGCCCGACCGGCTCAACATGCTGCTGCTCATGTTCGACGACACGCTGACCGGCGACCGCACCTGCCCCGACTGGGAACGCCAGGCTCTGGACTACATCGCGATGATGCGCGCCGCCGTGGCCACCGACCCGACCCACCCCCGCGCCGTCGCGATCATCGGCGACCTGAGCATCCGCAGCGCCGAGTTCCGGCGCCTGTGGGCCCGCCATGACGTCCGCGAGTCGGTCAGCGGTGCCAAGACGTTCCGCGTCCCCGAGGTGGGCGACGTCCTCCTGCACTGGGACACCTATCCCCTGCCCGGCAGTCCCGGCCCGGTGATGCTCGTGTTCACGGCCGAGCCGGGCAGCGCCGACGCCGACCGGCTGCAGCTCCTGGCGTCCCTGCACGCGACCCGTCGCACCGACCGGCGACGCCGCTGATCCCCCGGGCCGCGCCGCCCCTGCCGCCCTGACCGGCATCGTGCGACAGTGTGGTCCTGCCGCGACGCTGCGTCGCCCGTGCTACGTCCGAACGACTGCAGGGAGCTCTCGTGGAGGTATCTCCCCTGGTGTGGGGCCTGACCGTCGCAGCCATCGTCGGGCTGCTGCTCTTCGACTTCGTGTTCCACGTGCGCAAGGCGCACGCGCCGACCCTGTCGGAGGCCGCCCGCTGGTCCGCGCTGTACGTCGGTCTGGCCCTGCTGTTCGGCGTCGGCGTCCTCGTCCTGGGCGGGACCCAGGCGGGATCGGAGTACTTCGCCGGCTACGTCACGGAGAAGGCGCTGTCGGTCGACAACCTGTTCGTCTTCCTCATCATCATGACGAGCTTCCGGGTGCCCCGCGAGGACCAGCAGAAGGTGCTCCTGTTCGGCATCGTGTTCTCGCTAATCGCCCGGACCGGGTTCATCTTCCTCGGCGCCGCGCTCATCAACTCGTTCGCCTGGGTCTTCTACATCTTCGGGCTGATCCTGCTGATCACCGCCGGCAACATGCTCAAGCCCGAGGGTGAGGAGTCGCACGCCGGCGACAACGTGGTGATCCGGCTGGCTCGCCGGGTGTTCCACACGACCGACTTCTACGACGGCGACAAGCTGTTCACCCAGCACGAGGGCCGGCGGGCGATGACGCCGATGCTGCTGGTGATGGTGGCGATCGGTGGCACGGACCTGCTCTTCGCGCTCGACTCGATCCCTGCCATCTTCGGGCTGACCCAGAACACCTACATCGTCTTCACCGCGACCGCGTTCTCCCTGCTGGGGCTGCGGCAGCTGTTCTTCCTCATCGACGGGCTGCTGGACCGCCTCATCTACCTGTCCTACGGGCTGTCCGCGATCCTGGCGTTCATCGGCGTCAAGCTCGTCCTGCACGCGCTGCACGAGAACAACGTCCCGTTCATCAACAACGGCGAACCGGTGCCGGTGGTCGAGATCAGCACCGGCCTGTCGCTCGGGGTGATCCTCGGCGTGCTCGTCGTCACCGTCGCCGCGTCCATGCTCAGCCCGGCGGGCAAGGCGAAGAACGCGATCGCCAACGCGCGCCGCCACGCCATGTCGTACCTCGACTCGGAGTACACGGCGGACCCGGCGGAACGCGAGCGGATCTTCCGGCTGCTGCTCGAGGAGCGGGACCTGATCGTGGCCCTCGGTCCGAAGTACAAGCAGAAGGTCCGCGACGAACCCGAGCTGGTGGACCTCCTCGAGCGTGCCCGGGGCAGCCACGACGCTGCCGTCGAACGAGGCGAGGCGGAACCTGCCGGACCGCGCAAGATCCTCCCGTCCGCCTGAGGCGTCGCCCGCCCTACCGGAGCCGACGGACCAGCGAGCGCACGACGAGCGCGGACCCGCCGACGGCCAGCACCCACGGCAGCCCGACCACGAGCACGTCCGCCGGCTGGTGACGCACGTCGACCCTCCGCGACCCGGCACGTGAGGCATAGCCGTGGTGCGTCAGCTCGGCGCGGATCCCCGTCTCCGTCAGCGGGTTGTCAGGGTGGGCGGAGAACACCGAGCGCACGTGGCTGCCGGCGGCGTCGACCCGGTCGGCGGCGATGAGGATCAGCCAGTGGGCCGCCCGTGCCTCGCTGTAGCGCGCGTAGGCGAGCCTGCGCAGGGAGCCGGAGAGCCCGTGGAGCGGCGCCGACGTGCCGAAGACGGGCGTGAGCTGCGCGTGCTCGACGGACCGCTCTCGCGGGTGGAGCTCGGGCTGCCGGTCGGGGAAGTCCCAGTGCGCCCCGGTGGCGCCGGGGTCGAAGCGCTCGCGGGGGACGGACGGACGGTCGTGCGGGTCGAGATCGGCACCCCAGCCCGGGATGCGCGCCCTCAGCTGGTCGCTCGACTCGGGCAACGGCGGCTTGTCCTGGGTGTACGGCATGGCGGGCTCCCCTCAGGTGGCGCTCGGCACGATCAACGGCTTGATGCAGCCGTCGAGCTTGGACGAGAAGATGTGGTACCCCTCGGCGATGTGCTCGAGCGGGATCCGGTGCGTCACCACGTCGCTGGGCTTGAAGTAGCCGCTGCGCAGGTGCTCGAAGAGACGCGGCCACTGGCGCTTGACCGGGCACTGGTTCATGCGCAGCGTGAGGCCCTTGTTCACGGCGTCGCCGAACTTCACCGCGCTGAAGATCGGCCCGTAGGCGCCCATCACGGAGACCGTGCCGCCCTTGCGGACCGAGTCGATGGCCCAGTTGAGCGCCACCGGCGACCCGCCCTGCAGCTTCAGCTTGGCTCCCGTCACGTGCTGCGTGAGGTTGCCGTCCGCCTCGGCACCGACCGCGTCGATGGCGACGTCCGCGCCCAGGTACCCGGTGGTCTTCTTCATCTGCACGACGATGTCGTCGTGCTCGGCGAAGTTGAGGGTCTCGGCGTGCGCGAAGGTGCGTGCCTTCTCCAGGCGGTACTCGAGGTGGTCGATCACGATGACGCGGCCCGCGCCCATCAGCCACGCCGACCGGGCCGCGAAGAGGCCCACCGGTCCGGCGCCGAAGACGACGACCACGTCACCCTCGACGATGTCCCCGAGCTGTGCCCCGAAGTACCCGGTGGCCAGGGCGTCGGTGAGCAGGACGGCGTCCTCGTCGTCGAGCCAGTCGGGGATGACGGTGGGGCCGACGTCGGCGAACGGCACCCGGACGTACTCCGCCTGTCCCCCGTCGTAGCCACCGCAGGTGTGCGAGTAGCCGTAGATGCCACCGACCGCGGTCGCGTTCGGGTTGACGTTGTGACAGTTCGAGTACAGGCCGCGCGCGCAGAAGAAGCACGACCCGCAGAACACGTTGAACGGCACCATCACCCGGTCGCCGACGGAGAGGTTCTGCACCGACGGACCCACCTGGTGGACCACGCCGACGAACTCGTGCCCGAACGTGTGGCCGACCCGCGTGTCGGGCATCATCCCGTGGTAGAGGTGCAGGTCGGAGCCGCAGATCGCGGCGAGCTGCACCCTGACGATCGCATCGTTCGGATGCTCGATCGTCGGGAGGTCCTTCTCCTCGACACGAACCTTGTACGGCCCCCGATAGACCATCGCACGCATCCGCGCACCTGCCTCGCCACAGTGTTGTGCGCTGGTTCTCAACGGTGGTGCACCACCTTCGCACCGGCCCGGCCCCGGCGCCTCCGCAGAGCGGTCTCGCGTGCGGGCCGCGGCGGACGGGTCCACCCTGGTGGTGCTCCGCCGTACGGGTCGGGCAGTCGGCCGAGGAGCACCCGGAGGAGACCCCATGACGACGCCTGCCACCCCGGACCCCGACCCCGCCGACACCCCCGGCCTGGAGCCGGGCGGCTCGGTGACGCCGGGCGACACCCCGCCGGGCGAGTCCTCGACCTCCGGCGCGTCCGACCGCCAGCCCCGGACGGGGTCGACCGGCGCCAACTGGGCGGCCTACGTGATCATCGGCGCCACGGTGGCGGTGGTGCTGCTGTTCTTCGTCGGGTACGTCGTCGGCCTGCTCGACTGAGCCCGGCCGTGCCGAAGGAGCGCAGGGACCCCGCGTCGCGCGGGCTCGAGACGTACCGGTCGATGCGCGACTTCCGTCGCACCCCCGAGCCGGCGGGTGCGGACGGGGCGGACCCGGGCCAGGCCGCGGCGCGACGGTTCGTCGTCCAGCGGCACCGGGCGCGGCGGCTGCACTACGACCTGCGGTTCGAGATCGACGGGGTCCTGGTCAGCTGGGCCGTCCCCCGCGGTCCGACCCTGGACCCAGGGGTCCGTCGCCTGGCGGTGCACGTCGAGGACCATCCGCTGGAGTACGAGGACTTCGAGGGCGTCATCCCCGAGGGCGAGTACGGCGGCGGCGACGTCATCGTCTGGGACCGCGGCACGTGGGTGCCGACCAAGACGGACGACCCGGCGGCAGAGATCGCGGCCGGTGAGCTGCACGCCGAGCTGCACGGGTCGAAGATCGTCGGGCACGTGGTCCTGATCCGGACGCGGGAGGCGGGCGGGCGCGGCAAGGAGCAGTGGCTCCTGCTGCACAAGCACGACGAGCACGCCGTGGCGGGCTGGGATGCCGAGGACCACCCCCGCTCCGTCCTCAGCGGCCGGACCAACGACGAGGTCAGGGCCGACCCGGACCGGCTGTGGCGTTCGGACCTGCCGGCCGCGCAGGCGTCGATCGAGCTGCACCCCGAGCCCGTGGCTGCCCCGACGGCCGAGCAGCTCGACGCCCTCGACGGCCTCGGCGCATCCGGGACGTGGGAGGTGTTCGGCCGACGCCTCCGGCTGACCAACCTCGACAAGGTGCTCTTCGGCGCGCGTGAGGGCGAGGCGCCCGTGACCAAGCGGGAGCTCGTCCGGTACGCCGCGCGGGTGGCCCCCGTGGTGCTCCCCTACCTGCGCGGCCGCGCCCTGAACATGCACCGGTTCCCCGACGGCGCGGACGGCACGGGGTTCTGGCACAAGCAGCTCCCCGGGCACGCTCCTGACTGGGTGGGCCGGTGGGAGAACCCGGACGCGGACCCCGGCGAGACGACGACGTACCTCATGGTCGACGAGCCGGCGGCGCTGGTGTGGGCGGCGAACTTCGGGGCGCTCGAGTGGCACGCCTGGACGTCGCGCACCACCGCGCCGGACCTGCCCACCTACGCCTTGGTGGACATCGACCCGGGCACGTCGACCAGCTGGGACGAGGTGCTCCTGCTCGCCCGCCTGCACCGCGACGCGTTCGCCCACCTGGGTGTCCGCGCCCAGCCCAAGCTCACCGGCCGGCGCGGCATCCAGGTGTGGATCCCGATCGCCCCGGGACCCTCGTTCGAGGAGACCCGCGCCTGGGTGCAGACGCTCTCGCGGACGGTCGGCAAGGTGGTCCCCGACCTGGTCAGCTGGCGGTGGGAGGTCCGCGAACGCAGCGGACAGGCGCGGCTGGACTACACCCAGAACGCGGTCAACAAGACGCTGGTGGCGCCGTACAGCCCGCGGGCAGCACCCGGTGCACCTGTCTCGGCGCCGATCACCTGGGAGGAGCTGGACGAGCCGTGGCTCAGGTCCGACGCGTTCACGGTCCGGACGGTCCTGGACCGGCTGGCCGAGCGCGGTGACCCGTTCCGCGCCGTCCTCGCGGCCGACCAGATGCTGCCTCCGCTGCGCTGACCCGTGCTGCTACCAGGCCCACGCCACGCCGGCACGGTCGCGGCGTCGAACGTCTCCACCGCCGGCTCGAGGAACCCGTCCACGCGAAGGACGGTACGTCCCGGCAGCACCACGTGGGAAGCGCTTGACGGAGTGGCGGGCGGCGTGTCCATATATTGCATGCCGATCCCCGCCGACACGCCCGCAGTCGACCGCACGCTCCTGCGGGACGACGTCTACCGGCGCCTGCGCGACGCGATCGTCGACGGCACCTTCGCGCCCGGTGAGCAGCTGAAGGACCTCGAGCTGGCCACGTGGCTGGGCGTCAGCCGGACGCCGGTGCGCGAGGCCCTGATGCGGCTCGCGCACGGTGGCCTGGTGGTGACCCTGCCCGGCCGCTCGACGACGGTGAGCACGCTCGACATGCGCGCCGTCTGGGATGCGCGCGACGTGGTCGCGGCGATGCACGAGCTCGCGGTGCGCGAGGCGGTGCCGGCCATGACGGAGGCGGACCTCGCGGCGATGCGGGACGCCAACCGGCGGTTCCGGTCAGCCCTCGAGGCCGGGGACGTCGAGGCGGCGCTGCGCGCGGACGACGAGCTGCACGGCGTGCCCGTGGCGGTCTCCCAGAACCGGGCGCTGGCCGCCGTGCTCGACGACCTCACGCCGGTGCTCCGCCGGGCCGAGCGGCTGCGGTTCGCCTCCCCCGGCGGACGCGCGTCGGTCGACCGCCACGACGAGCTGATCCGCCTCTGCGCGGCCTCGGACGGGGAGGCCGCGGCGGCCGTCGCGTTCGACATCTACCACAGCCTCCCGACGGATCCGCAGACGGCTGACCCGGCGTGACCTCGCCGACCTGGCCGCTCACTCGTCGGCGAGCGTGAAGGCCGGGCGCGGTCGCGTGTCGACGGTGAGCCGGAAGACGTCGGGTCGGTTGTAGTGCCCGGCGGCGTCGAACAGGCGGCGCGCGGCGCGCACCTGCGCGAGGTCGATGTCGGCCGTCAGGATCGTCTCCTCATGGCGGGCCGGCCCCGCCAGCAGCTCGCCGCCCGGTCCCACGATCACGCTGTTGCCGTGCTCGACCCAGCCCCCGTCACCGTCGGTGACCGTCCAGACGCGGTCCCGCCCGGGGAAGTCGGCCGGGATCTGGTCGATGTGCGTGCACGGGTTCACGCCGATGACGTAGCACCGGCCCTCGCGCGCGATGTGCCGCATGGTCGCCACCCAGCCGTCCCCGCCCGCCAGGGTCGGTGCCGTCCAGATGTCGACGCCCTGCGCGTACAGGTAGAACCGCGCCAGGGGCATGTAGTTCTCCCAGCACGTCAGCCCGCTGATCCGGCCGAGCGGGGTGTCGACGACGGGCAGCGTCGAGCCGTCGCCCATGCCCCAGACCGTCCGCTCCGACCCGGTGGGCACGAGCTTGCGGTGGGTGCCGAGGAGGGCGCCGTCCGGGCCGAGGTAGAGCGTCGTGTTGTAGATCGTCGCGCCGTGCTGCTCGCGCTCCTGCACGTTGATCACCACGTACGCCCCGGCCGCCCGCGCTGCGGCACCGAGCGCCTCCGTCACCGGGCCGGGCACCACCACCGCCTGGTCGACGAGCAGGGCGAACCACTCCTCGTCGCCGTCCCAGATGGGCCGGGAGTCCATCCACACCGGGGTGCCCGGGATGAACGCCTCGGGGAACACCACGAGGCGTGCACCCCCGGCGGCAGCCTGCTCGATGAGAAGGACCGCCTTGTCCAGGCACGCCTGCCGGTCCATGAGGACGGGAGCTGCCTGGACCGCGGCGACGCGCGTGAGGGCCATCCCGCACGGTAGCGCCCACGGTCGGGCCGCCGACAGGGGTACCGGCTCAGACGCGGGCGGCGCTCTGGGCCAGGGCGGCGGGATCGAGCATGCAGTCGAGCTCGACGGCCGGCTCGTCCGGGTCCAGCGGCTCGAGCGTCGCCAGCTGCGTGTCCAGCAGGGACACCGGCATGAAGTGGCCTTCGCGCGAGCGCATCCGGGCGGCCAGCGCCTCCCGCGTCCCGACGAGATGGACGAAGCGCAGGTCGGGTGCGGCCTCCCGGAGCACGTCGCGGTAGGACCGCCGCAACGCGGAGCACGCCACCACCGCTCCTCCATCGGCGGCGGCCAGGGCGGCGCCGATGAGGCGCAGCCAGGGCCGGCGGTCGGCGTCGTCGAGCGGGACGCCCCGTGCCATCTTGGCGAGGTTGGCGGGTGGGTGGAGGCTGTCGGCGTCGAGGAACGGCACGCCGAGCCGATCGGCGAGGAGCGCACCGACCGTGGACTTGCCACAACCGGACACCCCCATCACGACGACGTGGCTCACCAGTCGTGCACCGTGCCGTCGGCCAGCCGGTTGTACGGCAGGTAGGCCACCTCGTACGGGTACCGGCCGGCCTCGTCGACGTCCAGCTCGACCCCCAGCCCGGGCAGGTCGCCCGGGTGCAGGTAGCCGTCGGTGAAGGTGAACGACTGCTGGAACACGGAGTTGGTCCGCGAGCCGTGCGGCATGTACTCCTGGATGCCGAAGTTGTGGATGGCCAGGCCGACGTGCATCTGCGCCGCCAGTCCGACCGGGGAGATGTCCGTCGGGCCGTGGAAGCCGGACTTGATCTGGTACTGCGCGGCGTAGTCCATGACCTTGCGCAGCGGGCTGATCCCGCCGAAGTGCGTGGAGGCGGCGCGAACGTAGTCGATGAGCTGCTCCTTGATGAGCGCCTGGAAGTCCCAGACCGTGTTGAAGATCTCGCCGATCGCGAGCGGCGTGGTGGTGTGCTGGCGGACCAGCCGCAGGGCCTCCTGGTTCTCGGCCGGCGTGCAGTCCTCGAGCCAGAACAGGTCGAACGGCTCCAGCGACTTGCCGAGCTTCGCGGCCTGGATCGGCGTCATGCGGTGATGGCCGTCGTGCAGCAGCGGCAGGTCCGGACCGAACTCGTTGCGCACCGCCTCGAAGACGGTGGGCACGTGCCGCAGGTAGGACCGGGTGTCCCAGTCCTCCTCGGCCGGGTAGGCGCCGCGCTGCGCGGGCTCGTGGTCGTACCGCTCCTCGCCCGTGGACTGCGCCGCGATCCCGTAGATCGCCTTCAGCCCCGGCACCCCGGTCTGCACCCGGATCGAGCGGTAGCCCAGCTCCTGGTGCTCGCGGACAGACTCGAACAGGGCGGGCAGGGTGGGGCCGGACGCGTGGCCGTAGGCCATCAGACCGTTCCGGCTCGCACCGCCGAGCAGCTGGTAGACCGGCATGTCGGCCGCCTTGCCCTTGATGTCCCACAGCGCCATGTCCACCGCGGCGATCGCGGCCATGGTCACCGGTCCGCGGCGCCAGTACCCGCTGCGGTAGAGGAACTGCCAGGTGTCCTCGATGCGAGCGGCGTCCCGGCCGACCAGCAGCGGGACGACGTGGTCCCGCAGGTAGCTGACGACGGCCAGCTCCCGGCCGTTCAGGGTGGCGTCGCCGAGCCCGGTCAGCCCCTCGTCGGTCGTGATCTTCAGGGTGACGAAGTTGCGGTTCGGGCTGGTGACGATGACGTCGGCGGACACGATCTTCATGCTCGGTCTCCTGCGAGGGTGGGGTGGGTAGGGGGACGGACGGCGAGCCGCTCGGCGACGTGC
>NZ_CAURTV010000087.1:0-15198 GCF_963527515.1 uncultured Cellulomonas sp.
ACCCAGGCCAGCCGGGCGCCGATGCGCCGCGCGAGCCGCACGGCCGCGGAGAAGCCGCCGGAGACCCCGGCCAGGCGCTCGCCGACGAGCACGAGGGCGCCGGCGGTGCCGAGCAGCTCGGCGGCTTCGGACAGCGCCGGGTCGGTGCCGATGCCGTCGAGGACCTCCGCCTCGGTGCCGGGCGCGGCGGGCAGCAGGGTGCCGGAGAGCCGCTCCAGACCGCGGCTGGCCAGGGCGGCGACCGACAGGACGCGCAGCGAGCGGGACACGACCGAGTCGCGCAGCCGCAGGAACGCGATGCCCGCCTCCTCCTCGGCCTCGAGCCCGACGAGCAGCACGGCGGGTGCGCGGTCCAGGTCGGCGAACCTGACGTCGAGGGTGCGGCCGGCGACGTGGTGCGCGAGGAAGGTCTCCTCCTCCGCCGAGTGCGGGCGCGCGCGACCGTCGACGTCGTTGGTGCCGAGCGCCACGCGGGCGAACTTGCCGTACGCGTACGCGTCCTCGAGCGTGAGGCGACCGCCCGGCAGCACGGCGACGCCGACCGCGGTGTCGCGCGGGTCGTCCGGCTGCTGGGCCGCGCGCAGGCCGGCGGCGGCCACGTCGAGCGCCTCCACCCAGCTGGCGGGCTCGAGCTCGCCGTCGGCGTTGCGGACCAGCGGCGTGGTGATGCGGTCCGGTGCGGACTGCCACGTGAACGCGAAGCGGTCCTTGTCGGTGATCCACTCCTGGTTCACCGTCGGGTCCTCGCCCGCGAGCCGGCGCAGCACGACGCCGCGGCGGTGGTCGATGCGGATGGCCGAGCCCTGCGAGTCGTGCTCGGCGATGCCGGGCGTGGAGACCAGGTCGAACGGGCGCGACCGGAACCGGTACGCGGCGCTGGTCAGCGCGCCGACCGGGCAGATCTGCACCGTGTTGCCCGAGAAGTACGAGGCGAACGGCCGGCCGGAGGTGTCCTCGGCGGACGCCCCCAGCGGGGCCTCGCCGGCGAACCCGAGCACGCCCGTGTCGAAGGTGCCGATCTGCTGGTTGGCGCCGCGCTTCTGCAGGTCGATGAACACGTCACCGGCGATCTCCTCGGAGAACCGCGTGCAGCGCTGGCACAGGATGCAGCGCTCGCGGTCCAGCAGGATCTGCGTCGACAGGGCGATCGGCTTGGGGAACGTGCGCTTGACGTCCACGAACCGGGTGCTCGCGCGGCCGTTGCTCATCGCCTGGTTCTGCAGGGGGCACTCGCCGCCCTTGTCGCACACCGGGCAGTCCAGCGGGTGGTTGATGAGCAGCAGCTCCATGACCCCGTGCTGGGCCTTGTCGGCCTCCGGGGACGTGTGCTGCGTCTTGACCTGCATGCCCGGGGTCGCCTCGAGCGTGCAGCTGGCCTGGGGCTTGGGCATCTTGGCCAGGGCGCCGTCGCGACCCGGGGCCCACACCTCGACCATGCACTGGCGGCAGGCGCCGGCCGGGGCCAGCAGGGGGTGGTCGCAGAAGCGCGGGATCTGGATGCCCAGCTGCTCGGCTGCCCGGATCACCAGCGTGCCCTTGGGCACCACCGTCTCGATGCCGTCCACCGTGAACGTCACCGTCTCGGTGACCTCCGCGGCAGGCTGCACGGGCGCGGCCGGGACCAGCGAGGTCGTCGGCCCGGAGGACAGGATCGTCATGCGTGCACCCCTGCGAGCACTCGGTGGGCCGACTTCGGCGTGTAGGAGAACAGCGAGCTGTGCTCCGGCGGGAACAGCACGTCCGCGGGCGTGTGCGTCCCTGCCACGAACTCTTCGCGGAAGTACTGCACGGCCGAGGTGATGGGGCTGGTGGCCCCGTCGCCCAGCGCGCAGAACGCCTTGCCCAGGATGTTGTCGCACAGGTCCAGCAGCAGGTCGATGTCCGCCAGGGTGCCCTGGCCGGCCTCGAGGCGCTGCATCACCTGCGTCAGCCAGTAGGTGCCCTCGCGGCACGGCGTGCACTTGCCGCACGACTCGTGCTTGTAGAACTCGGTCCACCGCGTCACCGCGCGCACCACCGACGTCGTCTCGTCGAAGATCTGCAGCGCGCGGGTGCCGAGCATCGAGCCCGCCGCACCCACCGACTCGTAGTCCAGCGGCACGTCGAGGTGCTCCGCGGTGAAGATCGGCGTCGAGGAGCCCCCGGGCGTCCAGAACTTCAGCTCGTGGCCCTCCCGGACGCCGCCCGCCATCTCGAGCAGCTCACGCAGCGTGATGCCGAGCGGGGCCTCGTACTGGCCCGGCCGCGCCACGTGCCCCGACAGCGAGAACAGCCCGTGGCCCGTGGACTTCTCGGTGCCCATGGACCGGAACCAGTCCGAGCCGCCGGCGACGATGCCGGGCACCGACGCGATCGACTCGACGTTGTTGACCACGGTCGGGCGCGCGTACAGACCCGCGACCGCGGGGAACGGCGGCTTGAGGCGGGGCTGGCCGCGCAGGCCCTCGAGGGAGTCGAGCAGCGCCGTCTCCTCGCCGCAGATGTACGCGCCGGCGCCCGAGTGCAGCGTGATCTCCAGGTCGAAGCCCGAGCCGAGGATGTCCGTGCCCAGGTACCCCGCGGCGCGCGCCTCCTCGATGGCGAGCAGGAGGCGGCGGTACACGTGCAGCACCTCGCCGCGCACGTACAGGAACGCGTGGTGGCAGCCGATCGCGTAGCTGGTGATGATCATGCCCTCGATCAGGTGCTGCGGGCTGGCCATCATCAGCGGGATGTCCTTGCAGGTCCCCGGCTCCGACTCGTCGGCGTTGACCACGAGGTAGCGCGGTCCGCCGTCGGGCGCGGGCAGGAAGCCCCACTTCATGCCGGTGGGGAACCCGGCGCCGCCGCGTCCGCGCAGACCGGAGTCCTTGACCAGGGTGACCACGTCGGCGGCCGGCAGGCTCAGGGCGCGACGCAGGCCGCGGTAGCCGCCCGCGCCCTCGTAGGTGGAGAGCGCCCACGACCGGTCGGCGTCCCACGTGTCCGTCAGGACGGGGGTGAGGGTCGTCGTCATCACGACTCCTTCGCGTCGTCGGTGGACTGCTTCGTGCGCTCCGCCTCGGGCGAGACGTCGGCGGGCGTGGTGGCCGGCCGCTGGGCGCTGGACTGCTCGCCGCCGACCTTCGGCTCGGACGAGCCTGCGGTCGCGGCTGCGGGTGCCGACGAGGTCGCGTCGGGATACTCGGGTGCGGTCCATCCCTGCTCACGCGCCAGCGCCACACCGCGCAGCGTGGGCTCCCCCGCGCCGACGCCCTCGTCGGCCCGGCCGTCGCCGAAGCCGGCCAGCACGCGGGACATCTCCTTGAAGGAGCAGACGCTCGACGCCCCGCGCGTGGGGACCACGGCCTTGCCGGCCGCCAGGTCGTCCACCAGGGTGCGCGCGGTGTCCGGGGTCTGGTTGTCGAAGAACTCCCAGTTGACCATCACGACCGGTGCGTAGTCGCAGGCCGCGTTGCACTCCACGCGCTCGAGGGTGATGACGCCGTCGTCGGTGGTCTCGTCGTGGCCCACGCCGAGGTGGTCCGACAGGTCCTCCCAGATGGCGTCGCCGCCCATGATCGCGCAGAGCGTGTTGGTGCAGACCCCTACCGTGTACGTGCCGTTGGGGTGCCGCTTGTACTGCGTGTAGAAGGTGGCCACGGCGGACACCTCGGCCGTGGTCAGACCCAGGTGCGCGGCGCAGAACGCGATGCCCCGCGGGCTGACGTAGCCGTCCTCGGACTGCACCAGGTGCAGCATCGGCAGCAGGGCCGAGCGCGCCTGCGGGTACCGGGCGACGATCGCGTCCGAGTCCGCCGTCAGGCGCGCGTGCGTCTGCGCGTCGTAGCTGGTGTCGTGCCTCTGGCCGGCGACCCGGCCCGCTTCCACGCTCATCGGTCCACTCCTCCCAGCACCGGGTCGAGGGAGGCGACGGCGACGACGACGTCCGCCAGCTGCCCGCCCTCGCACATGATCGACGTGGCCTGCAGGTTGTTGAAGGACGGGTCCCGGAAGTGCGCGCGGTACGGCCGCGTCCCGCCGTCGGACACCAGGTGCACGCCGAGCTCGCCGCGCGGGTGCTCGACGGTCTGGAACACCTGACCGGCCGGCACGCGGAAGCCCTCGGTCACCAGCTTGAAGTGGTGGATCAGGGCCTCCATGGAGGTGCCCATGATCTCGCGGATGTGGTCCAGGGAGTTGCCCATGCCGTCCGACCCGATGGCCAGCTGCGCGGGCCACGCAATCTTCTTGTCCTCGACCATGACCGGTCCGGGGCCCATCCGCTGCAGGCGGTCGAGCGTCTGCTCGACGATCCGCATGGACTGGTAGCACTCCTCGACCCGCAGCACGAGACGCCCCCACGAATCCGCCGACTGCGCGACGGGGACCTCGAAGTCGTACGTCTCGTAGCCGCAGTACGGGTTCGCCTTGCGGACGTCGTACGGCAGGCCGGCCGAGCGGAGCACCGGGCCGGTGACGCCGAGCGCCATGCAGCCCGACAGGCTCAGGTAGCCGACGTCCTTGAGCCGCAGGTGCAGGATCGGGTTGGCGAGCATGAGGTCTTCGAGCTGCTTGAAGTAGCCGCGGACCGTCACGAGCGCCTCGCGCACGGTGTCGATCGCACCCGGCGGGATGTCCTGGGCGACGCCGCCCGGCCGGATGTACGCGTGGTTCATGCGCAGGCCCGAGATCAGCTCGAAGATCTTGAGGATCTCCTCGCGAGCGGTGAAGCCCACGGTCATGATCGTCGTGGCGCCCAGCTCGTTGCCGCCGGTGGCCAGGCAGACCAGGTGCGACGTGATCCGGTTGAGCTCCATCATCAGCACGCGGATGACCGTGGCGCGCTCGGGCACGTCGTCCGTGATGCCCAGCAGCTTCTCGACCGCCAAGCAGTACGCGGCCTCCTGGAACAGCGGCGCCACGTAGTCCATGCGCGTGCAGAAGGTCACGCCCTGGGTCCAGGTGCGGAACTCCATGTTCTTCTCGATGCCGGTGTGCAGGTAGCCGATGCCTGCGCGGGCCTCGGTCACCGTCTCGCCGTCGATCTCGAGCATGAGGCGGAGCACGCCGTGCGTCGACGGGTGCTGCGGACCCATGTTGACGACGATCCGCTCCTCGCCGAGGCGCGCGGCCTCCTCGGCGATGTCGGACCAGTCGCCGCCGGACGCCTCGAAGGAGGGGACGCCGTCGGTGTCGCCGTCCACCACGCGGGCGGTGGCTCGGGGGGTCTGAGTGGTCATCGGTACGACCTCCGCTGGTCCGGGGGCGGCACGGTCGCGCCCTTGTACTCGACCGGGATGCCCCCGAGGGGGTAGTCCTTGCGCTGCGGGTGGCCCGGCCAGTCGTCGGGCATCTCGATGCGGGCCAGGGCGGGGTGACCGTCGAAGATCATCCCGAAGAAGTCGAAGGTCTCGCGCTCGTGCCAGTCGTTGGCCGGGTAGACCGGGACGGTCGACGGCAGGTGCGGGTCCGCGTCGGGGACCGCCACCTCGAGCCGCAGCCGGCGCGAGTGGGTGACCGAGACGAGGTGGTAGACGGCGTGCAGCTCGCGGCCGGCGTCGTGCGGGTAGTGCACGCCGGAGACCCCGAGGCTGAGCTCGAACCGCAGGTCCTGGTCGTCCCGCAGCGCCCGCGCCACCTCGACCAGGTGCTCGCGCGCGACGTGCAGCGTGAGCTCCTCGCGGTCGACGACGACGGACTCGACCGCCGCGGTGAACGTGGTGCCGGACTCGTCGAGCACCTCGGCGAGGAGGTCGACGACCTCGTCGAACCAGCCGCCGTAGGGCCGCTCGCTCGGTCCGGGCAGCGCGATCGCGGTGACCAGCCCGCCGAAGCCGGAGGTGTCACCCGTGCCCGCGGCGCCGAACATGCCGCGCCGCACGTCGACGACGTCGATCAGCGGACGCCCGTCGGCGGGGATGTTCTGCCCGCCCGCCTCGAGCGCGGCCTCGCTGGTGGCCTGCGCCCCGGTGGTCGCCTCGCCGGGCTTGACGGCCTCGGCCGCGTCGGTCTTCTCGTCGCTCACCGCAGCAGCCCCGTCATGTGCGACGTCGGCGTCGCGGCCATCGCCGCGGCCTCGGCGGCCGCCGCCGCCTCCTTGCGGTTGGCGCCGAGCGGCTCGTTCTGGATCTGGTCGTGCAGCGCGAGGATCGCGTTGATGAGCATCTCGGGGCGCGGCGGGCAGCCGGGCAGGTAGATGTCGACCGGGACGATGTGGTCCACGCCCTGCACGATGGCGTAGTTGTTGAACATGCCGCCGGAGCTGGCGCAGACGCCCATCGAGAGCACCCACTTGGGCTCGGACATCTGGTCGTAGACCTGACGCACCACCGGGGCCATCTTCTGGCTGACGCGTCCGGCGACGATCATGAGGTCCGCCTGGCGCGGCGACGCGCGGAACACCTCCATGCCGAACCGCGAGAGGTCGTAGCGGGGCGCGCCTGCGGCCATCATCTCGATGGCGCAGCAGGCCAGGCCGAACGTGACCGGCCAGAGCGAGCCCTTGCGGAAGTACCCGACCAGGTCCTCGACCGTCGTGAGCAGGAACCCCGAGGGTGCTTCTTCGATGCCCATCTCAACACTCCTTCGACATGGCGCTCAGTCCCACTCGAACCCGCCGCGCTTCCACTCGTAGACGAACGGGACCGTGATGAGCACGAGGAAGCCGATCATCGCGACCAGGCCGAACAGGGCCAGGTCCGCGAAGCTCACCGCCCACGGGTAGAGGAACACCACCTCGATGTCGAAGACGATGAACGTCATCGCGACGAGGTAGTACTTGATCGGGAAGCGGCCGCCGCCGATGGCGTGCGGGGTGGGCTCGATGCCGCACTCGTACGCCTCGAGCTTGGCGCGGTTGTACCGCTGCGGTCCGAGGATCACGCTCGCGCCGACGCCACCGAGGGCGAGCACGGCGGCGATGCCCATGAGGAAGAGCAGCGGGACGTACGGGTTGTTCATCGCGCGTCACTCCACTTCGTTGTGGTCGGGGGCCTCATGCGGCCGGGGCGATCCGCGCGAGCCCGGCGATCACCCGGTCCACCAGGTCACCGCCCTTCGGCTCGTAGCAGTCGGACAGGAGCTTGAGCACGAACTTCATCAGGAGCGGTCGCGGCAGACCGTAGCGCGTGCACACCCGCATGACCTCCGGGTGCTCGATCAGGCGGACGAAGACGCGGCCGAGCGTGTAGTAGCCGCCCAGGTCGTCCTTCATGCGGCTCTGGTAGGTGGCGAAGGCCCGCTCGCGCCCGGCGGCGGTGCCCCGCGCCAGGCCCTGCGCGATGGCGTCCGCGGCCACGCGGCCCGCCTGCAGCCCGTACGCGATCCCCTCGCCGTTGAACGGGCTGATCATCCCCGCGGAGTCGCCCGCCAGCATGAGGCCGTTCCCGTACAGCGGGCCGCGGTTGAACCCCATCGGCAGCGCCGCACCCTTGACCGGGCCCACCTGGTTGTCGGGCGTGAACTCCCACTCGGCGGGCACGTGCCGCATCCAGGTGGCGAACAGCTTCTTGTAGTCGACCTTGGTGGGCGCCGCCGTGGAGGCCACCGAGCCGAGCCCCACGTTCGCGGTCCCGTCCCCGAGGGAGAAGATCCAGCCGTAGCCGGGCATGAGGTTGCCGTCGTCGTCGCGGAGCTCGAGGTGGCTCTCCATCCACGGGTCGTCGTGCCGCGGCGTCTGGAAGTACGTGCGGACCGCGACGCCCATGGGGCGGTTCATGCGCTTCTCGAGGCCCATCCCCGTGGCCAGCCGGGCGGACACGCCGTCGGCGGCGATGACGACCGGCGCGCGGTACGTGACGGTCTCGCCGTCCACCTTCGCCTGCACGCCCACCACGCGGCCCGAGCGCTCGTCGCGCACCGACCCCGTGACGGTGGTGCGCTCCTGCAGCTTGGCGCCGGCGGTCCGGGCGTGGTCCGCCAGGGTGTGGTCGAGGGACAGCCGGGACTTGGCCAGGCCGTACGAGGGGTAGCTGGACAGCTCCGGCCACTCGAGCTCGAGGCGGTGACCGCCGCCGATCACGCGCAGGCCGACGTTGCGGATCCAGCCGTCCTGCTCGCGCACGGGCAGGCCCATGCGCACCAGCTCGGCGACCGCGCGCGGGGTCAGGCCGTCGCCGCACACCTTGTCGCGCGGGAACTCGGACTTCTCCAGGAGGAGGACGTCGAGGCCCGCGGAGGCACAGTGGAACGCGGCGGCGGACCCTGCTGGGCCCGCGCCGACGACGACGACGTCCGCGTCATCGTGCGCTGCATCCACCACTCGTTACCCCACTTGTGACGACGTTCACGTACTGCTCCGGCGAGTGTAACCAGCGCCTCAGGCACTGTCTGCGAAGGCTTTCCTTACCTCGTCGCAGGGGGCGTGCAGGACGTCCGGCACGCGCCGGGACGGTCCGGTGGAACCGGCGAAGAGGGCCGGCGCGTCGAGGCGGACGCCGCCATTGTTCACCCGCGCTGCCTGCACGGACAGTCGACGACGCAGCGACCGGACGGGCTCAGTCGGGGTCGCGGCGCGAGCGTCGCCGAGCGGCCAGGAGCAGGAGCCCGGCCGCGAGGGCGCCGACTGCCGCGACGAGCCCGTGGCCGACGTCCGCACCGGTGTGCGCCAGCCCGCCTGCGGTCGTCGTCGGCGCGGCGCCGGGACGCGCTGCCGGGGTCCCGGGTGCACGACCCACGGCCGACTGCACCAGGGAGACCGAGTCGAGCACGGTGGCGACGCCGGACTGGCTCGTCGACCCTGAGGACGCCGCGAACGTCAGCGCGAGAGCGACCCGCGCGATCGACCCCGGCGCCAGGTCCGGACCGCGCCAGGTGCTGCCGCCCGCCGACGGCGTGCCGTCGATGGTGAGGGAGAGGTCGCCCGCGAACGTGCCGGGTCGTGCGCCGAGGTCGTCCGCCACCTCGAGCTCCACCCGTGCCGGGTCGCCCGAGCTGTTGCGGACCCACAGCACGGACGTGAGCACGTCGCCGGGGACGAGCACGGCGGGAGTCGTGAACAGCTTCTCCGGGAGCGACGCCGACCAGGTGACGCCGTCCACCGAGAGCTCGAGCGTCTCCGCGGCGTGCGCCGCGCCGGCGGGCACCACCGTCGACAGCCCGGCGAGCACGCCCACGGCCAGCAGCGCGCCGAGCCGCCTGCGCCTCACGGCGACCGCCTGCTCAGCACGAAGATCCCGACGACGAGCCCGGTGACCAGGACCGCGGCCAGGACGGCTCCCGGAGCGACCCGGCTGGCGGGCACGTCGGGCTCGACCGGGTCGCTGGTCACCCCCGGCTCGGCTGCGGTGACGTCGTCCGCGACGGCCTCCTCGGGTCGGCGTCGCCGGAGCCGGTCGCGCACCCCGGAGCCGACGAGCAGGAGGCCGTAGCCGATCAGTGCGGCGGCGACCGCCTTGAGCAGCCAGCCCGGCCGGTTCATCCCGACCCAGGTGTTCAGGTAGCCGAGGTACGGCACGTGGTACGCGACGACGCCGCGGATCTGCACGGCGCGCACCGGCTCGTCGTCGACGTCGTTGGCATCACCGCGCGTGACGAACACGCGCTCGCCCGCGGAGCCGAACCCGACCCCGACGACGCGGTGCGTGACGACCTCGGGCTCGTTCGAGCGCAGCTGGTAGGTCACGACGTCGCCGACGTCGATGGTGTCCGGGTCCGCGGGCCGCGTGACGACGAGGGCGCCCGGGGGCATCGACGGCTCCATGCTGCCCGTCAGCACGGTGAACGGCGTCGCACCGATGGCCAGCGGCACCACGATCATCGCGAGCGCGACCAGGACGAGCGCGACCAGCGCGAACGACGAGACGGCCGACCCGACGAGCTCGAGGGGGCGGGGTCCGCGTGGCTCCGGCGGCGTGGGGGCGTCCATCAGCAGTGCATGTCGACGACGCCGAGGATGCTCTCGCCGTGCGCGGACTCCGCCGTCGAGGCCGGGGACAGGAGGGTCCCCGTGGGGTACACGGCGATGGCCTGGACCGTGATGGTCTGCTCGCGCGTGCGGTCCGCGACGCTGGAGCCGAGCTGGGTGGAGTTGACGCTGTAGGACAGCGCCGTCGTCTCCGTGGTCGCGGACGGGAACCAGTTCGAGGTGCCGGCGTCGTTGAGGAACTGCACCCGGTAGCGCACGGACGTCGCACCGACGGGCACCGGCACCGCGTTCCACCGGACGACCACCGGGTCGGGCTGGAAGTTGATGCCCGGCGAGCACGTGGCGCCGATGCCGCCGGGAGCTGCCAGGACGGGCGCCGCCCCCGCGGCGGTGGCCGTCGTCGTGGCCGACCAGTACGCCCAGGCGGAGCCGGACCCGAGGAGCAGGAGCGCGAGGGCGGTGACGACGACGACGAGGGTGCGCGGGCGTGCACGGCGAGAGCCGGTCATCGGTCACTCCTTCCTCGTCGTACCCGTCGGGACAGTGCTCAGCTGGTCGACCGGCTCTCGCCGGTCACCGGCACCGACACGGTGAGCGGCTGGCCGCTCGTCAGAGCCGTGGCCGCCGTGAACTCGACGCAGTGCTGCGCCGCCGCCGTGCCCGCCTGGACCGTGGTCTGCGACCAGGGCAGCGTCAGGGCCATGCCCAGGCAGGAGGACGTGGGGAACACCCGGACGGTCCCGCCGACGCCGGTCGGCACGCCGATCGAGTAGACCCACCGCCCGTGCCCGGTGCGTGTGACCTCCAGGACGCCGGTCTTCTTGGCACCCGGCTGGACCGCGGCCAGGTTCAGCGGGGTGGGCCACGTCGCGGTGACGGCGAACGAGCCCGACCGCACCGCCGCCCCCGCCCCGACCACCGCGCCCCGCGACCATGCGGCGTAGGCCGTGGTGCTCCCCAGGAAGAGGAGCACCACGGCCACGACGACGATCAGGCGGGCACGCATCGGTGGAGGCAGGTCAGACCTGGGTGAGCAGCAGGTTCGCTGCCGCGAGGTTGACGGTCTGGTTCATCGTGTCGGCGGCGTCCGAGCCGGCGGTCCCGATGGGCCAGGCGACCGTCGAGGTGACCCGCACGTCGAACACCAGGTCGGCCGTGGCGGCCGAGCCGGAGGCGACGGAGATCGTGCTCGTGCCGCTGCCCGTCACGCCGGTGGGCGTGCCGACGACGGTGATCGTCGTCGTGGTGCCCGCGGCGAGCTTGGCCACGAGGGTGGGGTCGCCGGTCACGGCCGGAGCGACGTCGAGGGCGCCGGTGAACGTGAGGTGGTCGCCACGCGCGGTGACCGTGAACACCTGGGTGCGGGTGACCGAGTCGCCCGGGACGATTCGCGTGGTCGTCGGGCTGTAGGCCGGCGTCGTCGCGGGGTTGGTCCAGGACCACACCGGGGCGCCCGTGGCGTCGGCCTTGGCGACGACCGCGAGCTTGCCGGACGTCACGCTCGTCCCCGCGCCCACGCCGGCGCTGACGCGCCAGGCTGCCATCGTGCCCGCGCCGCCCAGCAGCAGTGCCACTCCGACGCCTACCGCGATGGCGCCCTTCGTCGTCTTGCGCATGTCCGTGCCTTCCGTAGCCGATGCCGGCTGCACCACCGGCACGGCGATCTTCGAGACCTGGACGCGCGTCCATAAGTGTTTCCGCAGGTCATCACCCCCTAACGCGTGTCACACGGGGGCTTCCACCTTGGACGCATCGGGAGCGGTGACGACGAACCGGGCAATTCGCGTGGGACCGCTCCCACTGTGATGCCCGCAGTCCGGCTAGGCCGAACGGGTGGCGCGGTGCAGCGCGACGATCCCGCCCGAGAGGTTCCGGTAGGCCACCTGGGACCAGCCGGCGCGCTTGACCAGCCGGCCCAGCGCGTCCTGGTCCGGCCACTCACGGATCGACTCCGCCAGGTACACGTACGCCTCCGGCTCCTTGGAGACGGCGCGGGCGACGGGCGGCAGCGCCCGCATGAGGTAGTTCTGGTAGACCACGCGGAAGGGCGTGAACGTGGGCCGCGAGAACTCGCAGACCACCAGTCGGCCGCCGGGCCGCGTCACGCGCAGGAGCTCACCGAGCGCGGCCGGCACGTCCTTGACGTTGCGCAGGCCGAACGACATGGTCACGGCGTCGAACGACTCGTCGGCGAACGGCAGGTGCAGCGCGTCGCCGGCCACGAAGGCCAGGTCCGGGCGGCGGCGCTTGCCCACCTCGAGCATCCCGACGGACAGGTCGCACGCCACGACGCGCACACCGGCGTCGGCCATCGGCTCGGACGACGTGCCCGTGCCGGCGGCCAGGTCGAGCACGGTCTCGCCGGGCAGGGCACCGACGGCCTTGAGGGTCGCCCTGCGCCAGGCACGGTCCTGCCCGAGCGAGATGACGTCGTTGGTCCGGTCGTACCGGTGGGCCACCGCGTCGAACATGGCGGCGACGTCCAGAGGGTCCTTGTCGAGGGAGGCGCGGGACATGTGTCCATCGTCGCAGGTCCGACGGGTCCCTACGACAGGGCCGACCGGCCGGCGAGGCATACGCTGGAGGCGATGAGCACGCAGACCTCCGCCCCCGCGGACGCCGTCCCCCAGCCGCTGGTCGTCCGCACGGTCCCCCTCGACGACCTGGGCGCACTCGGCACACCGGACCCGCACGACCTCCTCGACCTGCTGCCGACGGAGCGCCCGCTGGCGTGGGTGCGCCGTGGCGACGGCCTGGTGGCCTGGGGGGAGACGCTGCGGGTCGAGGTCGGCGGGGCGGGCCGGTTCGCCGACGCCGAGCGGGCGTGGCAGGACGTGCTCACCCGCGCGATCGTGCGCGACGAGGTCCAGCTGCCCGGCACCGGCCCGGTGGCCTTCGGCTCGTTCGCGTTCGACGACGACTCCCCCGCGGGTGGCGTCGTCGTGGTGCCGCGCGTGGTCGTCGGGCGGCGCGGCGGGCGCACCTGGCTGACCACGATCACCACCGGTGCCCGGCTGCGTCCCGCACCTCGGCTCGCCGACGTCCTCGGGCCGCGCGTGCCGCCGCTCGACCCCGGCGAGGTGGTCTACACCGACGGCGCGGTGAGCGCGGACCGGTGGCGCGAGGTGGTCGCGAGCGGCATCGCCGCGATCCGGTCCGGCGACGTCGACAAGGTGGTGCTGGCGCGGGACGTGCACGCGCGCGCCGAGCACCCCGTCGACGTGCGGTGGGCCCTCGGGCGGCTGGCAGGGGAGTACCCGTCGTGCTGGACGTTCAGCGTGGACGGGATGGTGGGCGCGACGCCCGAGCTGCTGGTGAGGTCCGAGAAGGGCCTGGTGACCTCGCGCGTGCTCGCCGGCACCATCCGGCGCACCGGCGACGACGCCGCCGACCTGGCCCGCGCCGCGATCCTCGCGCACTCGTCCAAGGACCTGGAGGAGCACGAGTACGCCGTGACCTCCGTCGCGCACGCGCTCGAGCCGTTCTGCTCGTCGACCAACGTCCCCGACGTGCCCTTCGTGCTCCACCTGCCCAACGTCCTGCACCTGGCCTCCGACGTGACCGGCGTGCTGACCGCACCGAGCGGCGACGCGGCGCACCCGTCGTCCCTCGCGCTCGCCGCGGCGCTGCACCCGACCGCCGCGGTGTGCGGGACGCCGACCGTCGCGGCTCGTGAGCTCATCCGCAGCATCGAGGGCATGGACCGCGCCCGCTACGCCGGACCGGTCGGGTGGTTCGGCGCCGACGGTGACGGCGAGTGGGGCATCGCCCTGCGCTCCGCGGCGATCGACCCGGACGACCCGCGGCGCGTCCGGCTGTTCGCCGGCTGCGGCGTGGTCGCCGCGTCCGACCCGCCCGCCGAGCTGGCGGAGTCCGAGGCGAAGCTGGTCCCCATGCGGTACGCGCTCGGCCGGGACGCCAGCACCAGCTGACGTCCCGGCCGAGGGGTCCGCGGCCGGGATCGTCGGGGGGACGACGACCAGGCGGCCGCGAAGATCGGGGAGCGGCGGTCAGCCGCCCTGGCCCTGCTGCTGCTGGAACCACTCCCACAGCTCGTCCGGGGTCATGTCCTCCGGGTTGCCGGAGCCGTTGCCCGAGCCGTCGCCCGAGCCGCCCTGCTGGTCCTCCTGCTGGGGCGCCGGAGCGGCCGTCTCCGGGCGGACCGCGAGGGTCACGTCGACCTCGATCGCCTCCCCGTCGCGCACGACCGTCAGCGTGACGTCCGTGCCGGAGGGCAGCGCCCGCACGTAGGCCGTGAGCGACTCGGCCCCGCCCACCGCGTCACCGTCGATCGCGACGATCGTGTCGTCCGCCTGCAGCTGGGCCTGCGCGGCCGGCGAGCCCTCCGTGATCTCTTCGACGACCGCACCGCGGCGGGTCACCCCGTCGGCCGTGGCCGTGCCGTCCGAGAGGGACACCCCGAGGAACGCGTGCTCCGCGGTGCCGTCCTCGATGAGCTGCGCGGCGATGTTCTTGACCAGGTCGACCGGGATGGCGAAGCCGAGGCCGATCGAGCCGGACTCGCTGGACAGCGTCGCGATCGAGGAGTTGATGCCGATGACGCGGCCTGCGGCGTCGAACAGCGGGCCGCCGGAGTTGCCGGGGTTGACCGCCGCGTCGATCTGGATGGCGTTGGTGATGGTGGCCTCACTGGTGTTGTCCCCGGAGGTGGACACCGGGCGGTCGACCGCGGAGACGATGCCCGTGGTGACCGTGCTGGCCAGGCCGAGCGGGTTGCCCACGGCCATCACCGGCTGACCGACGACCACCTCGGAGGAGTCGCCCAGGGCAGCCGCCTCGAGGTCGTCCGGGGCGTCCTCGAGCTGGATCACCGCGAGGTCGGTAGTGGCGTCGGTCCCCACGATCGTGGCGTCGAAGATCCGGCCGTCGGTGAGCGTGACCTGCACGTCCCCGTCCGCGCCGGCGACGACGTGGTTGTTGGTGACGATGTGGCCCGAGTCGTCGATGATCACGCCCGAGCCCTGGGAGCCCTGGCCCACCTGGATGGCGACGACCGACTGCTGGACGGCGCCGGCGACGGCCTCCCAGTCCGGGTCCTCCGACGTCGAGCCGGCCACCGGGACGGAGTCGTTCGAGGGCTGCCCGATCGCGGCCAGCGACGCCGGGCGGGTGCCGGCGGCCTCGTCGTCGGAGAGCGCCTGCGTCACGCCGACCGTCGCGATCGCAGCGACGATCGCGGCGGCAGCCGCCGCCGAGGTGATCGGCAGCCACATGCGGCGTCGACGCTCGGGGACGTGCGGTCCGGCAGGGTCGGGGAGCGAGCTCGGGTGCGGGCCGCCGGGGTCCTGCGTTGCGGCGCGCGGCGCGGCCTCCCACTGCGCCCGGCGGACCGCCTCGGCCGGGTCCACCGG
>NZ_CAURTV010000088.1:0-15056 GCF_963527515.1 uncultured Cellulomonas sp.
CGACCAGCTCGACCAGGTGGAGCGTGACCCCGTCGGCCCAGGCGTAGTCCGGCCGCACGTACAGGGGCAGCGACGCGTACCCGTGGCGCTCGCGGACCCAGCGCGGGCCGGTCACCCGGTCCCCGGTGAGCAGCGAGGTCCAGGTGCCCTCCGGCACGTACACGTCCACGTGCCCGTCCGCGGTGAACACCGGCGCCACGAGCAGGCTCTCCCCGAGCATGTACTGCGTGTCCACCGTGGCCGCCCCCGGGTCCTCCGGGAACTCCAGCACCATCGGCCGCATGACCGGGACGCCGGTGGTGTGGGCGTCCAGCCCGAGCCGCGCCACGTAGGGCATGAGCGAGAGCTTGAGCCGGGTGAACAGCCGCGCGACGTCGACCGCCTCCTCGTCGAACGCCCACGGCACCCGGTAGGAGTCGGAGCCGTGCAGGCGGCTGTGCGACGAGAGCAGCCCGAACGCCAGCCAGCGCTTGAACACGGCGGCGTCGGGCTCGCCCTCGAAGCCGCCGATGTCGTGGCTCCAGTAGCCGAAGCCCGACGACGCCAGCGACAGGCCGCCGCGCAGGGTCTCCGCCATCGACACGAAGGTGGACTCGCTGTCGCCGCCCCAGTGCACCGGGAACTGCTGGCCGCCCGCGGTGGCGGACCGGGCGAACAGGACGGCGTCACCCTCGCCGCGCTCGGCCTCGAGCACGTCGAAGACCGCCCGGTTGTACAGGTGCGTGTAGTGGTTGTGCATGCGCTCGGGGTCCGAGCCGTCGTGCCAGACGACGTCGGTCGGGATCCGCTCGCCGAAGTCGGTCTTGAACGCGTCGACGCCCTGGGCCAGCAGGCGGCGCAGGTACCCCTGGTACCACGCGACCGCGTCGGGGTTGGTGAAGTCGACCAGCCCCATCCCCGACTGCCACTGGTCGGTCTGCCAGACCGAGCCGTCGGGACGGGTCACCAGGTAGCCGGCCGCGCGGCCCTCGTCGAACAGGGCCGAGCGCTGGGCGATGTACGGGTTGATCCAGACGCAGACCTTGAGGCCCTTGGCGTGCAGCCGCGCCAGCATGCCCTCGGGGTCCGGGAACGTGGCCGGGTCCCACGTGAAGTCGGTCCAGTGGTAGGCGCGCATCCAGAAGCAGTCGAAGTGGAACACGCTCAGGGGCAGCCCGCGCTCGGCCATCCCGTCGACGAAGGACATCACCGTGTCCTCGTCGTACTGGGTGGTGAACGACGTCGAGAGCCACAGGCCGTACGACCACGCCGGCACGCTCGCCGGGCGGCCGGTCAGCGCGGTGTAGCGGCGCAGGATCTCCTTGGGCGTCGGCCCGTGGATGACGTAGTACTCGAGCGACTGCCCGGGAACCGAGAACTGCGTGCGCGACACGGCCTCGGAGCCCACCTCGAAGGACACCCGTCCGGGGTGGTCGACGAAGACGCCGTACCCCGCGTCGGACAGGTAGAAGGGGACGTTCTTGTAGGCCTGCTCGCTGGCGGTCCCGCCGTCCTCGTTCCAGATGTCCACCGACTGCCCGTTCTTGACGAACGCGCCGAACCGCTCGCCGAGGCCGTAGACGTGCTCGCGGACGCCGAGGCTCAGCTGCTCGTGCACGTACGCGTCACCGCGCGCGTCGGTGACGACCCCGACGGAGCGGGCGGTCGACGAGGTGAGCACCCGACCGTCGGCCTCGAACTCGACGTTCCAGGCGCCCCGCGTGGACACGCGGGCGGTGAGCGCACCCGCGCGGAAGGTGGCGACGCCGTCGGTCGAGTCCTCGGCACCCACGACCTTGACGTCCGCGGCCGAGCGGGCCAGGGCGAAGGACGGCCCGCGGTCGACGCCGCCGCGGTGGTGCTCGATGCGCACGGCGATCACGTCGTCCATCGGGCTGCGGAACGAGACGGTCAGCAGCGGCTTGTTCAGGGTGTCGCCGCGGGACGTCAGGGGCACCGTCGAGGCATACACGGTGAGCGAGTCCTCCCCCACCACCACGTCCGCGACCTGGCGCGGTCGCAGGACCGTGACGCCAGGGAGGTGCTGCCAGTAGCCGTCCGTGAACTTCATCGTGGCGCCTTCGCGTCGGGAATTCGGGGCGATCCATCATCGAAGCGTTTCGATGACGAGAATACGTTAGGTGGCAGTGCGAACGCTGTCCAGACTGGCACTCGGAGAGCCGTTGTTTCGACGGCAGTTCGACTCGCTAGGGTGGGCGCGGCAGGTGTCGACGAAGGGATGACGTGGTGGCGACGATCGACGACGTGGCGCGGGTGGCGGGGGTCTCGGTGTCCACCGTCTCCTACACGTTCTCCGGCAAGCGCCCCATCTCGGCCGAGACCCGTGCGCGGGTCGAGCGGGCCGTCCGGGAGCTCGACTACCGGCCGCACGCCGGTGCCCGGGCGCTGGCTTCGCAGCGCACCCAGGTGCTCGCGCTCATGGCTCCGCTGAGAGTGGACGTCAACGTCGGCGTGATCATGCAGTTCGTGACCGGCGTCGTGACCCGCGCCCAGGCCTACAAGCACGACGTCCTCCTGCTCACCCAGGACGACCACGACGGGATCGAGCGGGTGGCGGCCGGCTCGATGGTCGACGCCGTCCTCATGATGGACGTCGAGGCGGAGGACCCGCGGCTGCCCATCCTGCGGCGCCAGAAGCAGCCCGCCGTCCTCATCGGGCTGCCGCGGGACGCCACCGGCTTCTCGTGCGTGGACCTGGACTTCGAGGCAGCCGGCCGCGTCGCCGTGGAGCACCTGGCGAGCCTCGGGCACCGCCAGATCGCGCTCATCGGGTCCCCGCAGGCCGTGATCAGCCGGCGCACCACCTACGCCGCGCGCCTCGTGCGCGGCTTCACGCAGGAGGCCGCCCGCCTCGGGCTCGACGCGATCTTCGAGACCTGCGAGTCCTCGCACAGCGGTGCGGTCGAGGCCGTCGACCACGTGCTCGCCGCGCTGCCCGGGGTGACGGCGGTCATCGTGCACAACGAGGTCGCCCTGCCCGCGGTCCTCGAGACGCTGCGGTCCCGCGGCAGGGACGTGCCCACCGACATCTCCGTGGTCGCCGTCTGCCCGCAGGACGTGGCCCTCGGCCAGACCGACCCCCTCACGGCCGTCGACATCCCCGCGCACACCATCGGGGGCGTCGCCGTGGACATGGCGATCGGCAGGCTCAGCGGCGACCTGCCCGCCGAGACGCGGCTCCTCGCGCCCGTGCTCACCACCCGTACCAGCACCGCTCCCCCGCGCCACTAGCACCGCGGCGCCACCGGGCGGCAGCTGCAGCACGCCGTCGACGTCGCGGTCGGTCAGCAGGTCCGTGCCGGTCCAGGTGAGCCCCACCTCGGCCGAGCCGTGGTTGAGCACGAACAGCAGCTCGCCGCGGCGAGCCACCTCGACGTCGTCCGGGACCGACTCCAGGGGCGGCGCGACGCCCGCCGCGGCCAGGCAGTCCGCCACGATCTCCGCCAGCACGTCGGCCGGCGGGACGGTGGAGACGTACCAGGCCGTCCCGTGGCGCAGCACCGCGGGCTGCCCGGTCAGCCCCGCTCCGCCGTACGTGGCCAGCACGTGCGCGCCGTCCGCCCGCAGCTGTTCGGACCACACCGTCGCGGTGAACGTGCCGTAACGCTCCGACGCGACGAGCACGCCGTCGTCGGGCAGCGGCCGGTGCTCCTCGCCCGAGACCCCTAGCGTGCCCGCCCACGGCACCGGAAAGCGGCCCTGCCGGATCCGCTGGTCCTCGTCCGCGATCCCGCTGAACGGGCCCACGAGCAGGACCCCGCCGCGCGCGGCGACGCGGGCGAGGTTCGCCGCGTCCGCGTCCGACACCAGGTGCAGCAGCGGGACCACCACGAGGTCGTACCGGTCCAGGTCCGCGCCCGGGGGCACCACGTCGGTCGCGACACCCGCCCGCCAGAACGGCTCGTGGTACGCGGCCAGCTGGTCCGGCACGGTCAGCCGGCTGCTCGGCAGCGAGTCGGCCTCGCCCGCCCAGAGCGAGAGCCAGTCGAACACCAGGGCCACCCGGGCGTCCACCCGGGTCCCGACGACCGGGCGCAGCCGCGCGAGCAGCCGGCCCTGCTCGCGGACCTCGCGGTGCTGGTCCGTGTCCGCGCCGGCGTGCGGGAGCATCGCGGAGTGGAACCGCTCCGAGCCGGACGCCGAGGCGCGCCACTGGAAGTAGCAGACCGCGTCCGCACCGTGCGCCACGGCGCGCAGCGAGTCGCGCAGCATCCCGCCGGCCGGCTTGGGCAGGTTGTGCGGCCGCCAGCTCACCGCGCCCGCGGCCTGCTCGAGCAGCGCCCACGGCCGCCCGCCGCCCACGCCGCGCGTCAGGTCGTGCGTCAGGGCGGCACGTGCCGGGGCCGACGGGTCGGCCGGGTCGGCGTAGTGGTCGTCGGCGACGACGTCGAGGTCGTCGGCCCAGGAGAACTGGTCGACCAGCGGGAAGAGGCCCATCGCGTTCGTCGTCACCGGGGCGTCGGACGCGGAGCGGATCACGGCGGCCTGCAGGCGGTAGACGTCGCGCAGCTGGTCGGACGTGAACCGCCGGAAGTCGAGCAGCTGGGTCGGGTTGTGCACGTACGGGGCCGCCCGCGGGGGCACGATCTCCTGCCAGTCCCCGTAGCGCTGGCTCCAGAACGCGGTCCCCCAGGCACGGTTGAGCGCGCCGAGGTCCCCGTACCGAGCTGCCAGCCAGGTCCGGAACCGGTCCGCGCACAGGTCGCAGAAGCACGCCTGCCCGAACTCGTTGCCCACGTGCCACATCGCCACCGCGGGGTGGTCGGCGTACCGGTCCACCAGGGCCGTCACCACCGCGGCCACCCGGTCGCGGTACACCGCCGAGCCCGGGCAGAAGTGGTTGCGGGAGCCGACGCTCATCCGCACGCCGCGGGCGTCGACGGCACAGGTCGTCGGGTCCAGCCGGGCGAGCCAGGGCGGGGGCGACGCCGACGGGGTGGCCAGGTCGACGGCGATCCCGCCCGCGTGCAGCAGGTCGAGGACCTCGTCCAGCCACCCGAAGCTCAGCTCGCCCGGGCGCGGCTCGAGGGTCGCCCAGGAGAAGACGCCGACCGTCACCAGGTTCACCCCGGTCTCGAGCATGAGCGCCACGTCCTCGCGCCACACGTCCGGCGACCACTGCTCCGGGTTGTAGTCGCCCCCGTACAGCAGCCCGCGCTCACGCGTGAGCGCCTCGAACGACGACACGGTCATCCCTTGATCGCGCCGAAGATCACGCCCTTGGTGAAGTGCCGCTGCACGAACGGGTACACCAGCAGGATCGGCACGATGGCCAGCACCATCACCGCCATCTTCACGGGCAGCCCGGTCACCGCGCCGGTCGCCACGTCCACCTGACCCACCCCGCTGCCGGGCAGCGTGACGCCCTGCAGCACGTAGGAGCGCAGGACCAGCTGCAGCGGCCACTTGGCGTTGTCGTTGATGTAGAGGATCGCGTTGAAGAACGCGTTCCAGTACCCGACGCCGTAGAACAGGGCGACGACGGCGACGACGGCCCGCGACATCGGCAGCACGATCCGGCCGAGGATCCGCCAGTCGCCGGCGCCGTCGATCCGGGCGGCGTCGAGGATCGAGATGTCGATGCCCATGAAGAAGTTGCGCAGGATGAGCACGTTGAACGCCGACACGGCCCCCGGGAGGATCAGCGCCCAGTAGCTGTTGATGAGCCCGAGCGAGCTGACCAGCAGGTAGGTCGGGATGAGGCCGGCGCCGAAGAACATCGTGATCAGGAAGACGAACAGGATCGGGCGGTGGCCGAACGAGCCCGGCCGCGACAGCCCGTACGCCCCCATGACGGAGACGGTGGTGGACAGCACGGTGCCGACCAGGGTGATGAACGTGCTCACCAGCGCGGCGCGGGTGACGATGCCGCCGCCGAGGATCTGCGAGTACGCGCGGAACGACAGCTCACCGGGCACGGTCACCAGACCGCCGACGCGGATGGTCTCGGCCTGCGTCGAGAGGCTGGTGAGGATGACCGTGTACAGCGGGAAGACGACGGCCAGGACCACGGCGGTCAGCACGACGACCTTGAGCGCCTGGCCACCGACCGACGGGCGCCCTTCCCACGCGGGACGGTGCTTGGACCGGCGCGGACGCCGTACGGGACTCACTGTCGTCTGAGCACTCATGCGCGCTTGTACACCCCCGACTCACCGAACACGTGCGCCAGCTTGTTGGCGCCCAGCACGAGCGCCAGGCTGACGACACCCTTGATCAGCCCCGCCGCGGCGGCGAAGCTCCAGTCCCCGAAGACGACGCCCTGGTAGTAGACGTAGGTGTCGATGACCTCGGAGACGCCCGTCCCCACGGCACCGCGCTGCAGGATGAGCTGCTCGAACCCGACCGTCAGCGCGTCGCCGAGGCGCAGGATGAGCAGCAGGATGATGACCGGCCGCAGCGCGGGCAACGAGATGTGCCACATGCGCCGCCACCGGCTGGCCCCGTCCACCGCGGCCGCCTCGTACAGCTCGGGCGACACCGTGCTCAGGGCGGCGAGGAAGATGATGATCCCCCAGCCCGCGTCCTTCCACACCGACTGCATGGTGATGAGGACCAGGAACGTGTCCGGGTTGGTCATCATGTCGAAGCCGTTGCCCAGGCCGTGGTCCCGCAGCGTCTGGTTGATCAGCCCGGCACCGCCGAAGATCTGCTGGAACAGGGTCACCACCAGCACCCACGAGAAGAAGTGCGGCAGGTAGACGATCGACTGGATCGTGGTGCGGATCTGAGGCGTGACGACGCTGTTGAGCAGGAGCGCCAGCAGGATGGGGATCGGGAAGAAGAACACCAGCTGGAACGCCGTGATGACGAGCGTGTTCTCCACCGAGTTGAGGAACGCCGGGTTGGTGAACACGCGCTCGAAGTTGGCCCAGCCGACCATGGGGCTGCCCAGGAAGCCCGTGTACGGGGAGTAGTTCTGCCAGGCGATGACGTTGCCCAGCATCGGCACGTACGCGAACACGGCCAGCAGCAGGATCGCCGGCGACACCATGAGCAGCAGGGACCGGTCGCGCCGCAGGCGGACGCGCCAGCCGATCTTCCTCGTCGGCACCGGCGGGGGCGCCGCCTCCCGCACGGGAGCGGGAGGACGGCGCCGGACCAGATCGGGAAGGGCCATCAGCTCTGCTGGTCCAGGATGTCCTGGTAGAACGCCCGCAGCTCCTCGCCGCCCGAGCTCTTCCACGTCTCGATCGCCGCGTCCAGGTCGGACATGCCCTTGCGACCGCGGGAGATGTCCTTCTCGAGGTCGACGAACGGCTGGGCGATCGACGCGTACTGCTGCGGCTCCACGATCTGCTGGGCGTAGAACAGCGGGTCGGTCGCGTACTGCGCCGCGTTCGCCTTCCACTCCGAGGCGGCCTTGACGTACCCCGGGTACTGCACGTGCGTCTCGGAGATCGGCGGGTCGACCAGGAAGATGTAGGTCGGCTGGAGCTCCGTGGCGGCGAGCTCGGTGGGCACCGGCAGGCCGTCCGAGCCGCGCGTGTAGTGCACGCCCTCGACGCCGTTGTTGATGGTGTCGTACTCGGTGGTGCCGTACGGCGCCGCGAGCACGTTGGCCATGGCGAGCAGCTCCTCGATCTTCGCCTCGTCGTCCGTCTTCTTGAGGAACGAGAAGATGTTGGCCGGGTTGCCCTTCCAGAGGATGGGCGTCCCGCCGTCGGCGGCGAACGGGTCGAACGGCTGCTGCCAGTACGACGGGTTGCTGGCCAGGTTGTCGCGCATGGCCTCGTGCCAGCCGCCGACGCCGTCGTTGGCGATCAGCGACTTGCCGGACTGGAACCGCGACTTGGCCTCACCGTTCTGGTCGGCGACCGCGTCCGGGTGGACCGCGCCGCTGGCGAACAGCTTCGCGTTCCACTCCAGAGCCGCCCGGTACTCGTCGGTCTCCACGCGGTGCACGAGCGCGTCGCCGTCGAGCGTCCACTTGGGCGGGACCGAGTGGATGATCGCAGCCGTGTTCCACAGGTCCTCGGCACCCCAGACGCTGCCGCCGGTGAGCTCGACGGCCAGGTCGATGAGGTCCTGACCGTTCTGCACGTCCGGCGTGATGCCGAGGCTCTCGAGGACGTCCCGGCGGTAGAAGATCGCGTCGGTGATGACCTCGCCGGGGAACGGCAGTCCGTAGAGCTTGCCGTTGAACACGCAGAACTTCCACGCGTCCGAGGAGATGTTGGCCAGGTTCGGGTACGGCGTCACCTTGTCGCCCGCGAGGAACGGCGTCAGGTCCTGGAAGACGTTCTCCACGATCTCGGAGCCGAACCGCGGCGGCAGGTTCCACGAGGGGATGGACACCCAGTCGGGCACGTCCTTCGCCGACGCCAGCACGGTGGCCAGCTTGTCGCCGTAGACGTTGCCGTCCGTGATCTGGAACTGCAGGTCCGAGCCGAGCAGCCCGTTCACGGCCTCGTAGTACGTGTTGCCCTTGGTGGGCGGGATGGTGCCCCAGAGCGGCGTCATCGCGGTGAACGTCAGCCCGGTGCCCGGCGCGCTCGCCACGGACTGGACCAGCTCGGTGGGGATGGACTCGAAGCCCGGGACCGAGCCGTCGACGCTGGGGTAGTCCGGCTCGATGTAGGTCACCGGGATGTACTTCGGGATGACGTCTCCGGCTGCGGCGGCCGCAGTGGCGGACGGTGCCGGCGTGGTGGTGCAGGCCGTCAGGAGACCGGGGACCCCGACGACGGCCGCGCCCGTCGCGATCAGGCCCAGGAACCGGCGACGGTCGACCGCGTGGTCCCCCAGTCGGCCGAAAGTAGGCGTGGCGTTCATCTGCGTCCCTTCACTTCCTCGTGGAGATCGCGTCGAAGCGGTTCGACGGCGCGACTCTATGGCTCCCGGCCTGGCGAGGCAAGCACCGAGGTCGGGAAGCGACACTTGCGGCAAACAGGCCCGTCAAGCACCATGAATGCCGCACGATGCCCGGCAGAGCGGGTTCGACGTATCATCGAATCGGTTCGACATTCTGTGGCTTAAACGATTTGTACGCCGACCCGACCGCACTCGACGACGAGGACCCCGTGGCCGACCCCACCTCCCCCGCCCGGCCGTTCGCCGCCCGCGCCCAGGCCCTGCTGGACCAGCTGACGCCCGCCGAGCGCGTGGCGTTGCTGCACCAGCACGCCGGCCCCGTCCCCCGCGTCGGGCTGGGGCCGTTCCGCACCGGCACCGAAGGGCTGCACGGGGTGGCCTGGCTCGGCACGGCGACCACGTTCCCGCAGCCGGTCGGCCTGGCCGCCAGCTGGGACGCCGACCTGCTCGAGCGCGTCGGCGCGGTGGTGGGCACCGAGGTGCGGGCCAAGCACGCCGCCGACCCGACCGTGTCACTGAACGTGTGGGCGCCCGTGGTCAACCCCCTGCGGCACCCCCGCTGGGGGCGCAACGAGGAAGGGTTCTCCGAGGACCCGCACCTCACCGCCCACCTCGCCACGGCGTACGCGCGCGGGCTGCGCGGCGACCACCCGCTCTACTGGCGGACCGTCCCGACGCTCAAGCACCTGGTCGCCTACGGCAACGAGACCGACCGCAGCGTGACCAGTGCGCAGCTGTCCCCCCGCGTGCTGCACGAGTACGAGCTGCCCGCGTTCCGCGGCCCGATCGAGGCCGGCGTCGTCGGGGCCGTGATGCCCTCCTACAACCTGGTCAACGGCCGCCCGAACCACGTCACGCGCGAGCTGCTCGACGAGGTCCGCAGCTGGACCGCGGCGTCGCTGCTCGTCGTGTCCGACGCCGGCGCGCCCACCAACCTCGTCACCGGTGAGCGGTACCACGACGACCACGTCGCCGCCGCCGCGGCCGCGGTCCGGGCGGGCGTCGACTCGTTCACCGACCACGACGACGACCCCACGCGGACGATCACGCACCTCACCGCCGCCCTCGAGCGAGGACTGCTCGACCAGGCGGACGTCGACCGTGCGGCCCTGCGCCTGCTGGAGCTGCGCCTGGCCACCGGGGAGCTCGACCCCGACCTGGACCCCTGGGCGTCGACGGTGCCCACGGACCTGGACCTGCCGGCCAGCCGGGCGCTGGCCCGCGAGGCCGCGACCCGCGGGGTCGTCGTCCTGGCCAACGACGGGGTGCTCCCGCTGCGGGCCGGAGCCCGGGTGGCGATCGTCGGACCGCACGCCGACCAGGTGCTCACCGACTGGTACTCGGGCACCCCGCCCTACACGGTCTCGATCGCCGAGGCCCTCCGGCCGGCCGTGACGGTGACCGGCGCGGACACCGTCGCGCTGCGGTCCCGGACCACCGGTGCCTACGTCGACGCCGGGGCGGACGGCACCCTGGTGGCCACCGCGCGGACCTCCGCGCACCACGACGTGACCGACTGGGGTGAGGGCGTGCTCACCCTGCGCGCCGCCGCGACCGGCCGGCTGTGGACCGGGGGCGGCTGGATCCTGCGGGCGGACGCGACGCACGTGCACGGGTGGGTCGCGCAGGAGAGCTTCCGGGCGCACCGGCACGACGACGGCTCCGTGTCGCTGCAGCACGTCGGCTCGGGGCGCTGGGTGGTGGTGCAGCGCGACGGCGGCGTGCTGGTGGCCGACGCACCGTCGGCGGCGACCGCCGAGCGGTTCACGCTGCGCACCGTGCGGTCCGGGACGGCCCAGGCCGTCGCCGCGGCGGTCGATGCCGAGGTCGTGGTGCTCGCGGTCGGCAACGACCCCCACCTGCTGGGCCGCGAGACCGAGGACCGCCCCCACCTGCGGCTGCCCGACGCGCAGGCCGAGCTGGCCCGCGCGGTGATCGAGGCCAACGCGGCGACGGTCCTGGTCGTCGTCTCGTCGTACCCCTACGTGCTCGGCCCGCTCGGTGACGACGCCGCGGCGGTGGTCTGGACGTCGCACGGCGGGCAGGAGCTGGGGCACGCGGTGACCGACGTCCTCACCGGCGCGGTCGAGCCGTCCGGCCGGCTGGCCCAGGCGTGGCCCGAGGCCGAGCAGGACGCCGGCGACCTGCTGGACTACGACGTCATCGGCGGCGGGCTCACGCACTGGTACGCGCCGCGGCCCGCACGCTGGGCCTTCGGGCACGGGCTGGCCTACACCTCCGTCGCCTACGAGGCGATCACGCTGGCGTCCGAGCGGGTGGTGCGGGTGACGGTGCGCAACACCGGCGACCGGCCCGTCGACGAGCTCGTGCAGGTCTACGCCGCCGCGCCCGAGCACCGCCTGCCGGTCCCCCACCGGCGACTCGCGGCGCACCGGCGCGTGCACCTGGCACCCGGGGCGGTCGCGGACGTCGAGCTCGTCGTCCCCGACGACGCCCTGGCCGTGTGGGACGTCACCCGCGGGCGCTTCGAGGTCGAGCCGGGCCGGTACGAGCTGCATGCGGGGCCCTCGTCCGCAGACCTGCCGCTCGTGGTTGCGCTCGACGTCGACGGCGAGCCCGTCCCGCCCCGCACCCTGCTCGACACGACCGTGCGCGCGATCGACCACGACGAGCGCAGCGACGTGTGGTTCGCGGAGCGCACCCGCGAGGCCGGCGACGCCGTCGAGGTGGTGCGCGGGCGCCGCTCCGGATGGCTGCTGTTCCGCGACACCGACCTGACCGGCGTCGGCCGGCTGGAGCTGACGGTCGCGCGCGCCGGCTCCGTGCGCGTCGAGGTGCGAGCCGGGCGGGCGTGGAGGCCGGTCGGGTCGGCCGCCGTCCCCGGCGGCGGCCGGTACGACTGGTCGACGGTCGAGGTCCCCGTCGCGCCGGACGGCGTCGCCGACCTGCGGGTGGTGCTCGTGGGTGACGTGCGGCTGGCAGAGGTCCGCGGCCGCGCCTGAGGCGGCGCTACGGTGGCGGTCGTGACGACCGGAGCGCGACCGCCCAGGGTGCCGCCCCGCTGGTTCGTCCGCCTGGCCTGGCGGGCTCATCGCACGCTCTACCGGCTCAGCGGCGGCCGCTTCCTGTGGACCCCGACGAGCCGGCGGCGGTGGGGCGCCCTGCGGCTCACCGTGACGGGGCGCACGAGCGGACAGGACCGCAGCGTCATCCTCGGGTACCTCGAGGACGGCCCCGACCTGGTCGCGCTCGCCATGAACGGCTGGGGCGAGGGGCACCCGTCGTGGTGGCTCAACCTCGAGGCGCACCCGGACGCGGTCGTCCGGCTGGCCGGCGGGAGCCCGCGGTCGGTGCGTGCACGGCGGGCGACCGGCGAGGAACGGGACCGCCTGTGGCGGCTCTGGTCGGCTCTCGACCCGCAGCTGGACGCCTACGCCGCCACGCGGTCGACGCCGACCCCCGTCGTCGTGCTCACGCCCCGCTAGACCCAGGCTCCCCCGCGCATCACCCGGAGGACCCCGAGGTCCGCGTCGGTGACGACCAGGTCCGCCCGGCGACCCGCGGCGAGCGCGCCGAGGTCACGACGGCCCAGCACGTCCGCCGGCACGGTCGCGGCGGCGAGCACCGCGTCCTCCAGCGGGACCCCCGCGGCCACCACCGTCCGCACGATGTCGAGCAGGTGGGCGACTCCCCCGGCGATCGCTCCGGTCTCGTCGGCGACCCGCGCCACCCCGTCCGCGACGTGCACCGTCATGGGGCCCAGCTGGTACTCGCCGTCGGGCATCCCCGCCGCCGCCATGGCGTCCGTGACCAGCGCGACCGAGCCGGCGCCGACCAGGTCGAACACCGCGCGGACGGTGCCGTCGGCCAGGTGCGTGCCGTCCGCCACCAGCTCGACCACCAGCTCCCCGCGGGCGGCGGCGGCCAGGCAGGCGCTGACCGGCCCGGGGTCGCGATGGTGCAGCGGACGCATGCCGTTGAACAGGTGCGTCGCGGTGAGGCGGCGGTTGGAGCGGGCCGCCAGCAGGTCGAAGCCGAGGTCCACCGCCCGGTCCACCTGCTCGGCCGACGCGTCCGTGTGCCCGAGCGACGGCACCGCGCCCACGTCCACCAGCGCCTCGATCACCGCGTCCGCGCCGGGCACCTCGGGCGCGACCGTCATGGTGGCCAGGTGGCCCCCCGCCGCGTCCGCGATCCTGCGGACCAGCTCCGGGTCCCCCTCCAGCATGTCGGCAGGGTTCTGCGCGCCGCACCGGGCCGCCGACAGGAAGGGACCCTCGAGGTGGATCCCGACGATCTCGCCGGCCTCGGCCAGCTGGGCCAGCACCGCGGTGCGGGCGAGCAGGACGTCCGGCGCGGCGGTGACCAGCGAGGCGACCAGGCTGGTGGTCCCGTGCCGACGGTGCTCGTCGACCGCGCGCTGGGCCTGCGCGGCGTCCAGGGCGTCCGGGAAGCTGGCCCCTCCGCCGCCGTGGCAGTGCAGGTCGACCAGTCCCGGGAGGATCGTCGCGTCGGTGGGCTCGGTCAGCGTCCACCCGCGGGGCAGGACCTCCGCCGGGCCGACCCACACGATCGTGGCGTCGTCGACGACCACCGCGCCGTCGTCCACGACCCCTCGCGGGGTGACGAGCCGACCACGCAGGACGAGAGGGTTCTCGGAGCTCACGGAGCTATCTTTCCCCATGGGAGCGCCGCACCCTGCTCGTCCGTCCACGATGCCCGGCGAGCGTGCACCCGGCCGGTCCACCAGCGCGCGACACCGGCCCCGACCGCGCCCTCCGCCGCGGCCACCAGCGCGTACCACGGGACGGCCGACAGCAGGTTCCACATCGCGCAGATCGTGACCGACAGGACGGCACCCACCACGGCGAAGACGATGACGTGCACCCGCTCGCGGGGCTGGTTCCGCAGCAGGTGCCCGATCAGCACACCGAACGGGAAGCCGGCCAGCCCGATCACCACGGCGGTCACCAGCAGCGCCAGGAACGAGATGTACAGACTGGAGGGGCTGACGACCGAGGGGCTCCGGATCCCCTGCAGTGCCAGCAGCAGCGCCCCGTTGACCGCCGCCAGCACCACCAGGCACCGCAGGCACAGGGCTGCGATCGGCCCCGCGCCACGGACGCTCACGCTGCGCTCCGCACGGTGCGCCGGGCGTCGGCGAGCACGCGGCGCGCACCCCGGGCCAGCTGCCACAGGTACAGGCGCTGGCCGAGCGGGACGAGCGGGCGGGCACCGTGGACCCACCACAGGTCCGCCACCGAGTACGCGGTCACGGCGAACCAGAGGTCGCCCGCGTCGTCCCGCTCGACCACGAACGACTCCTCGCCGCGGAACAGGTGCCCGGGCAGGGTGCCGTAGCCGAAGCCGACGCGGTCCGCGTCCTGCTCGACCCAGACCACCTCGCACGGTTCGTGCAGCCGGACCGGTCCGATGCCGACCCGGCTGGCGACGCGCACCCCCGGTGCGGCGGCCGCGGCGTCGTGCCGCAGCTCGATGTTCGCCGCCGCGTGGACCTGCCAGCGCAGCAGGGCGTCACCGACCACCGCCAGGTCGTGCGCCGTCGAGCCCGCCGTCAGCAGGTGCCGGACCCGCAGGTGCCGGTAGCGCGGCGGGAGGGTGCCGTGCTGCGTCGCCCCGACGTCGGGGTACGTCAGCGTGTCGCGCTCCGGCGCCGCGTGCAGGCGCAGGGCCAGGAACGTGCACACGACGAAGCCGAGCGCGTTGGCCACGCCGTGCGTGGCCGCCATCCAGGACAGGCTCGGGTGTGCCACGCCGGTCGCCTCGCCGACCGCCCACCACAGGGCGAGCAGCATCGAGATGCCGATGGTCACCGCGCCGACGCGCAGCAGCCTGCGTCCGGGACCCGTCAGACCGACGACGGCTGCCGCCGCGCACCACAGGCCGACGGTGAGGACCACCGCACCCACCAGCTCGGCGGCGTCCGAGACGAAGTACCCGGCCAGCACCAGGAGCACGCCCGCCGGCGCCGCGACCGACGCGACCCGGGTCAGCGGGGTGGTCGTCCGCTGCGCCACCAGGCCGACCACCAGGCACGCACCGAACCCCGCGAAGAGCATGTGCGGCACCGTGAGGGCGAGGTAGTCGCCGCCGAACCCGAGCAGACCCCAGCCCGCCCGCTCCACCACGAGCGCCACCGCGCCCACCAACGGAGTCGCCAGCGCGACCGCCGTGGACAGCAGCCGCACCCGCAGCGTGCAGGCGGCGAGCACCGCACCGGCGGCCGCGAACGGCACCGCCAGGGCGGCGGCGGCCGGCCC
>NZ_CAURTV010000089.1:0-14827 GCF_963527515.1 uncultured Cellulomonas sp.
GTCCAGGCCCAGGCGCTCCCCGCGCCGCCGACCAGCAGGGCGGCGGTGACGGCGGCGACGATGCTGCGCGACGGTCGGCGGATGGCCAGGGCTCCAGGGCGTGCGGGTCCGGTGCGATCGCCTGCCAGGCTAGCCGCCGACCGGCCGGACGCCACCGTTCCGCCGCAGGGTGGACCGCGCCGCCATCCGGTGGAACCGCCGTCGGACCGCTCAAGAACCCGCGCTCCGGGACCGATCCCGACCCCATGACTGAGGTGCGTCCGGCGCTGTCCCACCCCGCGTCCGGCGCTCACGCCACCGTCCCGGGCGTCCGTCCCCTGACCGCGGGCGAGGCCGGTCACCTCGACCGCGCACGCGCCCACCTGCGGGCCAGCGGCGCCGACCTCTCCGATACCGCGGCCGTCGGCGTGCTGCTGCACTCGGCACGGACCCGGTGGGCCGCCACGCCCGGCACTCCCGTCCCGGCGGCGATGGTGATGGCGCTGGGCGTCGGCGTCGGCGATCTGGTCGTGTCCCGCGTCCCGGGTGCCCGGTGGGCCCTGCGGACGGCCGGCGAGGCGCCCACCCCCGCGGTCGTCTCCGCGTCCGGCGACGACGCCGCCCTCCCGCTGGCGGACGTCGCCGGCCGCTGGCGGACCGGCTGCACCCCGCAGTGGGTGGCCGAGTACGTCACCGCGGCGTCGGCCCACCTGTCCTCCGGCCTCCCTGACGTGCCGAGCCCGCGGTCGCGCGGGACGGAGTCGGTGACGACCCCGAGCCGCGCCACCTACCGCACCCCGGCGGACCTGCCGCACCCGCCGTCCCCCGCCGTCCAGGACATCGCGCTCGGCGTGCTCGACCAGGCGCTCGAGGTGGCGCTCGCCCCCGGCGGACCCGTCACGCCGTTCGCCGTGGTCGACGGCAGCCCGGTGCAGGGGCACGACCCCCGCCGCTTCGGGGGCGACTCCGCGCAGGCGCTGCAGGCCGCACGCGCCTGGGTGCGGACCACCGGCGCCACCCGGGCGGCGGTCGCCTGGTTCGGTCGGCTCCCGGGTGACGACGCCGACCCGGCCTCCGTCGGCCGGCGCGCCGTGCTCGTCGAGGCTTCCGACGTCGGAGCGCCCAGCCTGGTCGTCGCGCACCGCTACTCGGCCCCGACCTCGGAGGGGACCGGCCGGTCACGGCCGGCGCGGCCGCTCGGTCAGCCCCTGGTCCTCGGTCAGGGCGCACCGCTCCTCTGACCCCGCGGGAACGCGCGGGACGCCGGGGTCGTTGAACAAGGTCCGCCGACCCAAGAAGGAGCCCATGGGCGTCCCCGTCACCACCGTCGACCCGCAGCTGCCCACCGTCACCGCACCCCCGTCGCCCGCGGCCGTCTCGTTCGACGCCACCGCCGACGTGCGCTCCGAGCTCGAGCGCCAGATCGCCGCGTACGTCGAGCTCGGCATCCCCGCGCTCCTCGGCGAGGAACCCGCCACGTTCCGCGAGCGGCTGCTCCCCCTGGCCGAGGTGGCGACCACGCCCACCGCCCCGGTCGCCGTCGAGGGCGACGGCGTGCCGTTCGTGCTCGTCCTGCCGGGTCTCGACGTCAACGACGTGGTGCCCGCCATGCGTCGGGGCGCGCGGAACGGCGTCAGCGTGATCGACCGCGACGAGGCGCCGACGTACCAGCCGATCGAGGGCGTGCAGGTGCCGGGCGAGCCCTACCTGCTGCGGGGCGTCGACACCGGGTCGGAGCTCTGCGACGTGCGGCCCGAGGACGCGCTCGTCACGATCCTCGGGCGCGGTCGCACCCCGCTGACCCTCGACGAGGGTGTCGCGCTGGTCGTCGTCCGGCCCGACATGCTGCGCCCGAACAAGTGCTTCTCGCTGCTGGCGTCCCGCACGGGCACCAACCAGCGGGTGCCGGCGGTGTGGATCAGCGAGCGCCGCGCGAAGCTGGGCTGGTGCTGGGACCGCAACCCGCACACCTGGCTCGGCGCCGCGTCGGCCGCGGACCGCGCGGTCCACGCGGACGACTGACTACCCTGCCGTCATGCGCTTCCGGAGCACGGTCCAGCTGAGCGGGAAGTCGGCGACGGGCATCCCGGTGCCCGCGGAGGCGGTGGCGGCGATGGACCGCGGCGCGCGGTTCCCGGTCGTCGTGACCCTCAACGGCCACTCGTACCGGAGCACGGTGACCCCGTACCGCGGCCAGACCATGCTGCCGCTGAGCGCCGAGAACCGGCTGGCCGCCGGCGTCGAGGCCGGCCAGGAGGTCGACGTCGACATCGAGCCCGACGACGCGCCGCGCACCGTGGTGGTCCCCGACGACCTCGCCGCGGCGCTGGCCGGTCCCGCACGGGAGGCGTTCGACGCCCTGTCGTTCAGCCGGCAGCGCGCGATCGTGGAACCGGTCGAGGCCGCGAAGACCCCGGAGACCCGGCAGCGCCGGATCGCGAAGGCGGCCGAGGAGCTGGCCGCCGGCTGACCCTCACGTCTGCGGGCGCACCGGGTACCAGCGCGAGCCGAACCGCCGCGTCACGCTGCGGCCGCTGATGTCCGCCAGCTCGTCGAGGCGCGCGAGGACGGCCCAGCCGACGCGCCGCGCGGTCTGGTCGTCGTCGGCCTGGAACCGCACCGTCACGCGGGCCTGCCCGCGCACGACCGCGACGTCGTGCGCCTCGACGGTGGTCATCGCCTCGGCGACCGCGACAGCCTGTGGAAGCACGTCGGGCGCGGCGACCCCCGGCTGCAGCAGGCCGATGGCGGCGGTCACGCGGTAGGACGGCACGTCGTCAGCTGGTGACGCCCGCGGCGTCCCAGTCCGCGCTGTCGATGGTGCAGGCGCCGACGACCTCGCCGTCCACCACGAGCCGGGTCTGCGCGGTCCAGCTGCGCCCGGCGTTCTCGAGGTCCTCCGCGTAGATGTCCGTCGTGCCGAGCACGGCCTCGCCCGCCCCGGTGCCGTCCTGCGTCTGCAGGATCACTGACCCGTCGGCGCGGCGGATCTCGGTCTCGAGCTGCGCGTGCCCCTGCTGCGCGTCAGCGGACAGCCAGGTCCAGCTGACGCGCAGCGCCTTGTCCACGTTCTCGTCGGTCGTCCGGCTGATCCACAGGCGCCGGTCGACCATCGTCCCGCCGGCCCGCGAGGCGGTCGCGACGGCTGCGGGCTCCGGGACTGTGCCGTCCTCGGTGCACGGCACCGGCACCTCCCACGAGCCGCCCCACGAGCTGGTGGTCAGGGAGAACCCCGCGCCGAGCGCGCAGACGACGAGTGCCGCGACGGTGACTGCGGTCGAGCCGCCGGCGGTCGGCTGGTGCCGGAACCGCGCGAACCACGGGTGCGCCGCCGGCTCACGGGTCTGGATCACCAGCGTGCCGAGGATCGAGTCGGCGAACGTCTGCCCCCGCTCGTTCCACAGCGGTCGCAGGTAGCCGATGACGAGGATCGCGTCGAGCAGGTGCGCCACGACGCGCAGCCCGGAGGCGACCAGGCCTGCCGGCGTCCCGTCAGAGGCGCGGACCACCGCGACCCCGGCCAGGCGCTTGCCGGGCGTGGCACCGGTCCATCCCTGCAGCGCGAGCATCGCGACCACGACCGCGACGAGCCACCCGCTGGTGAACCAGGGCACCGAGGCGGTGGTGTCCCCGAAGGTGGGCTGCAGCGACGGAGCCGTCCCCTCCGCGCCGAGCACGAGCCACGTCGCACCGGACAGGACCGCCCCGTCCAGCAGGGCGGCGACCACGCGCCGCGACCAGGGGGCGATCAGGGGGGCGTCGGCCCGCGTCGCGAGGTCCGCGGACGGCGCCACCAGGTCGGTCACCCGCACATCGTGACAGGTCGGTGCGGTGTGCGGAGGCGAACGTGCCCGCTCCGGGGCAACCGCCGCCCTCCGCCACCACATTCGGGTACATTCCGGGACGACCGCCAACGGCTCACCGCTGGCCGCAACCGGGGGGAGGGTGACCGTGCGCCGCTCGCTCGTCATCGTGCTCGCAGCCGTGCTGCCGGTCGCCGCCCTCGTCGGCTGCACCCCGTCGGACCCCGCCCCGTCCCCCACGGCCACCTCGGCTGCCCCGACGGCGACGCCCACCCCGACCCTCGACGCGGAGGAGCTGGCCGAGCAGCAGAACATCGCGGACGCCACCGCGGCCCTGCACGAGTTCAACGACCTCGACAACGCGGCCGCGCAGGCGGGGTACGGGGACTGGACGTCGCTCGGCGGTCACCTCTCGGGGGACTTCCTGCCCGCGATGATCGCGGCGTACGAGGACTACGGCAGGTCCGGGTGGCGCACCACGGGGCCGGTGGAGCTGGTCGGCACCGAGGTCGCGGAGTACCGTCCTGATCCCGTGGGCACCGGGACCGAGGTCGTGCTCCTGGACACCTGCATCGACATCTCGCAGGCCGACCTCGTCGACGCCGCCGGGACGTCCGTGGTCGCACCCCCCGAGCACGACCGGTACCTGGTCACGTACACGATGTTCCACCAGGACGACGGGCGCTGGACCGTGCACGCCGCCGAGCCGCACACCGACCAGCCATGCTGAGCCGCGTCGCCGCAGCCGTCGTGCTGGCCCTCGCGCTGCTGTTCTCGGTCGCGGGTCCGGCGGAGGCGGCCGCCGTCCCGTGCGTGAAGGTCAACCCGAAGACGGGCGAGTGCATCATCAGCGCCACCGACCCCGGCGGTCCGCCCGCGGACGACCCCGGCCCCGGCACACCCGGCGGCGGAAGCACCGGCCCGCGGGTGTGCGAGGACTACAACGGCCCCGTCGAGTGCGAGACCGAGATCGGGTCGTGGAACAACACGCGCGGCTGCTACATGGAGCTCGCCGACCCGCAGCCCCCGCTCGGGGACGCCGCGTGGGAGGGGAACACGGACGGCGTCATCTACCGCTGCATGATCCCGATCCCGTACTCCCCCTCCTGGTGGACGACGTACGTGTGGCTGGCGACCGCCGAGCCGGGACCGGACCCCCGGGAGGTCGCCGAGGACGCGCTCGCGCTGATGCAGCTCCGCGCCGGGCAGATCGCCACCAACCCCCCGAGCCCGGACGGCCTGTCGGTGGTGGGGCTGCAGACCTGGCTGTGGATCGCGGACCCCGACGAGCACACGGTCGGTCCGATCACCCGCAGCGCCACCGCCGGAGCCGTGACGGTGACGGCGACCGCGCGCCTGGACAAGGTGGTGTGGGACATGGGCGACGGCCGCTCCACCACGTGCACCGGCCCCGGGACCCCCTGGTCGCCCACCGCCGGCACGCACGACTCGCCGACCTGCGGACACACCTACCGCGCGAGCTCGGCCCGGCAGCCGGACCAGCGGTACACGATGACGGCGACGTCGTACTGGACCATCGACTGGGCCGGCGGCGGGGAGACGGGAACGATCCAGATGGACTTCGCCAGCGACGCCCAGCTGCGCGTCGCCGAGGTCCAGGCGCTGGTGACCACGGGCGACTGAGCCGGCCGGTCAGGCCAGCGCGTCCACCAGCGCGCGGCAGTCCGCGAGCGCGTCGCGGGCTCCCACCAGCCGGCACACCCCGGTCGTGTTGAGCACGACCTCGTCGACCCCGGCGTCCCGGTACCGCGCGACTCCCGCGGCGACGTCCTCGACGTCGCCGTGCAGCAGGACGCCCGACTCGACCACGCGGCGGGCGGTCAGCGGCAGGTCGGACGGGTCGTGCGCGACGCCCGCGCGACGCAGCATGTCCGCGTAGTGGGCGGCTTGCAGGTGCGGACCGTTGCCGGCGAGCAGGACGTCCACCGGGCCGTGCGAGTCGCGCCCGAGCGCCACGGGGACGATCGCCACCACCCGGGGGGCCGGTCGGCCGGCCGCGGCCGCACCCTCCGTCAGGGCGGGCACCAGCACGTCGCGCAGGTAGTCGGGCGGCGTGAGCCAGGTGATCGCCACGTCGGCCACCTCGCCGGCCAGCCGCGCCATCCCCGCGCGGAGCACCCCGAGGCCCACCTCGACGGGCGGCGCGGGGACCTCGACCATCTGGGCGTCGCACGTGAAGTACTCGCCGGCCCGCTCGACGTGCTCGCCGGCGAGCAGGCCGCGCACGATCTCGACGTACTCGCGGCACGCCGTGAGAGGGCTGCGATAGGGCTCCCCCCGCAGCGCCGCCTGCGTCTGCGGCGCCGCGGGACCGAACCCGGCGACGACCGGCTGCCCCGTGGCCAGCGCCAGCGACCGCACCTGGTGGGCCGCGTCGAGCGGGTGCCGGAACGGCAGCAGGCCCACCCCCAGCCCGGTCGGGACGCGGAACCCCGCACCGGCCGCGGCGGCGAACCCGTGCAGGGCGTCCACCACCATCGAGTGCCCCTGCCACAGTCGCTGCGCCGGGCCGTTCTCCACGAGGGCGGCGAACGGCACCACCTGCTCGACCTTGCGCGGCACGAACGGCAGCTGGACGGACGTGGTCATCGGCGCGCCTCCCGAGTGGTGCGTTCTGCACTCCTGAGCCGTGCGGTACACGGCTGACACGCCGTGAGCGACGCGCGACCCTGGGAGGGCCGCGCTCGAAGCGCGCACACCGTGACGAAGGGGACACCGTGGACCTGCGGCTGCTGCGCTCGTTCGTCGCGATCGCCGACGTCGGGTCGATCACGCGGGCCGCCCACCAGGTGGGCTACACGCAGCCGGCCGTGAGCCAGCACCTCGCCGCCCTGGAGCGGCACGTCGGGGAGGTGCTCTTCGAGCGGACGCCGGGCGGGATGCGGCTGACCTCGTCGGGGCGCCGCATCTACCGGTACGCCTGCGGGATCGTCGCGCTGGCCGACGCCATGGCCGCCTCGTCCCCCAGCGGCGCGCACCCCGACCGCCCGACGGCGCGCTGACCCGCCGGCCGGGCTCACCGCCGGGTCACGCGATGGAGCGGCGGGTGGTGCGCAGGACGCCGACGCCCACCAGCAGCGCCGCGTAGCCCAGCAGCACGAGGGCACCCGCGCCCGGGGAGAGCAGGGGCAGCGACGACGCCGCGCTGAACAGGGTGTCCACCGACGTCGCGTCGCTGGCCGCCCCGGGGAGCAGCCGCGCCAGGTCGGCCGTCCCGGAGACCGAGGTGAGCAGCAGGCGCAGGAAGGGCTCGACGAACTGGGTGGCCGCGATGATGACCACGACGGCCACCACCTGGTTGCGGACGATCGCGCCGACACCGAAGCCCAGCAGCCCCCACAGCGAGGTGGCGACGATCCCGCCGAGCAGCGACCGCCACACGACCGGGTCGGTCGCGAACGTCTGGTGACCGGTGGCCGCGAGCACGGCGGACCCGGTGCCGACGCAGACCAGGGTGCCTACGACGCCGAACACGAGCCCCACCACGAGGCTGAGCAGCGCCTTCGCGGTGACCACCATCCACCGCCGCGGCCGGGCCAGGAACGACGCGGTGATCGTCTGGTAGCGGTACTCGCTGGTCAGGGAGAGCGCGCCGAGCAGCAGCGGGAACACGAAGCCGAAGGCCGGCGTGAGGTTGTAGACGAGCGCCACCGACTCGGGGTCGGCGAGCGCGAGGTTGCCCGCCTGCTGCGCGGCGTCCGTCGTGGCCAGCAGCGACAGCCCGGCGACGGCGGCCGCGAGGAGCACGGCCATGACCACCAGGAGGATCCACCACAGGCGGGTGGTGAGGAGCTTGCGCACCTCCATCTGCAGCGCGATCGCCATCAGGCCCTCCCCCCACCGACGCCGGCACCGCCGTCGGTCACGAGCTGCAGGAACACGGACTCCAGCGAGTGCTCCTTGGGCCGCAGGTCGGTGACCACGACCGAGGCACCGTGCGCGATCGCGCCCACGCGGGCGGCGTCGGCACCGCGCACGACGAGCTGGTCGGGCCGGTCGGGCTGCCGGTGCGCGTCGAGCCCGGCGCCCAGGAGCGCGACGAGCAGCGCGTCCGGGTCCGGCGTGCGGACCAGCGTCGCCCCCGGACCCTGCGGACCGAGCTCGTGCAGCTCCCCGGCGAACACGACCCGCCCGCGGGAGATGAGGAGCACGTCGTCCACCGTCTGCTCGACCTCGCTCAGCACGTGGCTCGAGACGAGCACCGTCCGGCCGGAGCCGGCGAAGACCCGCAGGAACGTGCGCAGCCACGCCATGCCCTCGGGGTCGAGGCCGTTGGCGGGCTCGTCCAGCACGAGCATCTGCGGGTCGCCCAGCAGGGCGGCGGCGAGCGAGAGCCGCTGCTTCATGCCGAGCGAGAAGCCGCCGACGCGCCGGTCGGCGGCGTCCGTGAGCCCGACGGTCTCCAGCACCTCGCCCACCCGTGCGGCGCCGACGCGTGCGGCCGGCGCGAGGACCGACAGGTGCGCCCGGGCGGTGCGGCCCGGGTGGAACCCCGTCGCCTCGAGCGCCGCCCCGACCACCGTCAACGGGTCCGCGATCTCGTGGTACGCCCGGCCGCCGATCAGCGCGCGGCCGGCCGTGGGCTCCACGAGCCCGAGCAGCATGCGCAGCACCGTCGTCTTGCCGGCGCCGTTGGGCCCGAGGAATCCGGTGACGCGACCCGGACGGATCGTGGCGCTCACGCGGTCGACCGCGAGCACGTCGCCGTACCTGCGCGTCAGCCCCTCCAGGACGATCGACTGATCCATGGCGACGAGGCTAGAGCCTGTCCCGTGCGGCTCGACGCGTTCCTCGTGATTCGTGCGAAACGCACGAGACGCCACGCTCACCCGTCGGCCCGCTCCACCGGCTCGTCGCGGCGTCGGCTCCGCGAGCGGCCGAGGTCGACGAGCAGCCCGACGGCGATGCCCACCGGGATGGTCACCTGCGGCGACGACGTCGGTGCGGACGCGATGACGCCGACCAGGCACCCCCACAGCGTGGCGGGGTAGGCGAAGCCGCTCTGCTTGTCCATGTCCGTGCTCTCCTCATCAGTCGGTCGTGCGTGGCTGCTAGGCGCCGGCGGGGACAGCCTCGCCGGTGCGACGGGGTTCGGTCGAGGGCTGGGGTGCCGTCGGCACGTGCGCGACGGGCATCCCGGGGACGGCTTCGATCTGCGTGCGGAAGAGCTCGTAGTAGTGCCCCCGCCGCGCCACGAGCTCGTGGTGGGTGCCGCGTTCCACGATCCGGCCACGATCCATCACGAGCACCTGGTCCGCATCCACGACGGTGGACATGCGGTGCGCGATGACCACGCGCGTCCCGGCCAGCCCGCTGAGGTACGCCGAGATCCGGGACTCGTTGAGCACGTCCAGCGAGCTGGTCGCCTCGTCGAGCACGAGCACCCGCGGGCGCTTGACGATGGCCCGCGCGAGCGCGACCCGCTGGCGCTGCCCGCCCGACAGGTTGAGGCCCATCTCCGCCACGAGGGTGTCCGCGCCCATCGGCATCGCCTCGACGTCGCGCGCCAGCTGGGAGCCCTGCAGGGCCTCGGCGAAGCGCTCGTCGTCCACGTCGTCGACCCCGAGCGTGACGTTCTGCCGGATCGTCGCGTTCTGGAGCGTGATCTCCTGCGGCACCAGGCCGATCTGCCGGTAGAAGGCACGGCGCTCGTACTCCTGCACGGGCCGGCCGTCGAAGCGGACCACCCCGGACGTGGGGCTGTGCAGCCCGACGAGCAGGCGCCCGAGCGTGCTCTTGCCCGACCCCGACGCCCCGACGACGGCCACCTTCTCCCCCGGCGCGCACTCGAAGCTCACGTCGTGGAGCACCAGCGCGGTGCTGCCGCCGTACGCGAACGACACGTTCTCGACGCTGATCCGCCCGCGCAGCTCCGCGACCACGTCGCCGGAGATCGGGTCGTGCGGTTCCACGTGCACGATGTCCGAGAGCCGGTCGAGGTAGGAGTTGGCCAGCAGGAACTGGGTGTAGGACGCGAACATCGTGGACGCCAGCCCGAAGAACGTGAGCGCGAGCGACTGCACGGCCACGGCCGCACCGATCGACATCCGGCCCGCGTCCACCATCCCGAGCGCCAGGACGAGGATCACGACCGGTCCGGCGGTCTGCACGACGGTGACCGCGGCATCCACCGACCCCTGCACCAGCGTGCGCGCCCGCATCATCTGCAGGCTGCGGCGGAACGTGGTGCGCCACCGCCCGAAGAACTCCTCCTCGACGCCCGCGACCTTCACCGACGCGATGGAGACGACCGCCTCCAGCTGGAGCGACTGCGACCGGCTCGCCTCCGTCATCTCCCGGTCGAGCGCGTCCGACACGCGCCGCCGGGACACCACGAGGAGCAGGCAGATGACCGCGAAGAACCCGAGGGCGACCAGCGCGATGGACGCCGACTTGGCCCACATCACGGCGAACACCGTCACGAGGATGCCCGCGTCGAGCAGGCCCGAGACGATCTGCGTCGACAGCAGGTCGCGGATGGCGTTGACGCTGGCCAGCCGGAACATGAGCTCGCCGGGCGCCCGGGCGCCGAAGTAGCTGTACGGCAGCCGGAGCAGGTGCCGGAAGGTGCGTTCCATGAGGTCGCGCCCGACCACCAGCACGAGCGCCACCAGCCGCACCACCTTGACCAGCAGCAGGGCGAGGTACCCGAGCAGCAGGCCGCCGGCGAGCGCGACGGACGCCGCACCGACCGGGACCCCGGCACCGCCGACCTGCCGGTCGACGAGCCACTGGGTCAGCAGCGGGAGGGCCAGCGTGACGCCGTACACCAGCAGCGAGAGGAGCCCGATCACCAGCAGCGAGGTCCGCGAGCGCAGCACGGGAGCCAGGAAGTCGCGCCACGGCGATCTCTGGGCGTGCTGCTGCGGCTCGAACGCCTCGGTGGGCACGGCGGTCAGCACGGCACCCGAGTAGGACTCCCGGAACTCGTCGAGGCTCAACCGCGTGCGGCCCGTGGCCGGGTCGACGACGACCGCGGCCTGGTCGGTGAGCCGCTCGAGCACGACGAAGTGCCGCTTCTCCCAGTGCACGACGGCCGGCAGCGGGAGGGTGCGCAGCCCGGCCAGGTCGGCGCGGTAGAGCGCGACCTGCATCCCCCGGCTGGACAGCACCGCCCGCATCCGGTCCAGCGACAGGCCGTCGCGGCCGACCTCGAACGCCGCCCGCAGGTGCCACATCGGCTCCGCGCTGCCGTGGTGCTGCAGCAGCATGGCGCAGCAGCACAGGCCGCACTCCGTGGCCGTGAGCTGCAGGCAGGGCCGGAGCCGCCGACGCCGCAGGCCGATCACCGCGGGCCCCCCGCCCCGAACCCGAGCGGGCTGCGCTCCGACCCGTCGACGAGCAGCAGCAGGGCGTCGCCCAGCCCGCTGAGGCCGAGCATGTACGTGGGCAGCCCCGCGCTCCATGCCAGCCCGCCGCTGTGGCCCACGCGCCGGACGTGGGCCAGCCCCCGCTCGGCGACGTCGTGCGCCCACGACCGCAGCCGGGCCTCGCCGGTGAGCCGTTCGAGCTCCAGGAGGGCGACCACCTGCCCGGCGAACCCGTGGCACAGGCTCACGTCCGCCGTCACGGGGGTGCGTCCCGGCGACAGCAGCTCCAGGTGCGCGGACAGCAGCGTCGCCGTGGCGGACCCGCTGTGGCCGAGCTCCCGGGCGGTCGCGGCCGCGGCGAGCAGCGTCCCGGGAAGGCCCTTGCACCACGACCAGCCCGCCTTCGGGTCCTGCGGGAGCCCGGCGGCGACGGCCAGCTGTCGGGAGAGCAGCGCCTCCGCGCGGTCGAGCGCCTCCTGGTCCCCCACCCGGCGCCCCAGGGCCGCGAGCGCCCAGGCGAACCCTGGTGCGCCGTGCGCGAGCTCGCCGTCCGGCCACTGCGGCGAACCGGCGGCGAGGAGCCGCGCCAGCACGGCGGCCTCCACCTCCTGGGGTGGCCCGTCCCGTCCGACCAGGTCCGGCAGCACCAGGGCGAGGCCGACCAGGCCGCCGACGAGGTCCAGCGGCTCGGTCTCGTCCGGCCGCAGGGCGGCGAGCGCCGCGTCGAGGTCGGCCCGCGAGCCGACGCCCTCGGCCGGCCAGGCGTCGAGGCCGGCCAGCTGCGCCATGAGGTACCGGTGCGACGCCAGGCCGGTGAACACCGACGACCGGGCGCCCTCGGGGTAACCCGGCGACCCGAGGCCGTCGAACGCCCGGACCGCGCCGGCGGCCGTCCGCGTCAGGTCCTCCCGGCCGGTCAGCCGTCCGAGCCGGTCGAGGAACAGCGGCATCCCGCCGCCCTCGTACAGGGTGAGGTTGTTGCGGCTCAGGGCCAGCCGGTCGTCGGCGCCGACCAGCGGGGTCAGCCACGTGCAGGCCCGCCCGGCCTCGTCCCAGACCGCCAGCTCCGCCAGGTGCGTGCCGAGCGCGGTGGCCACCTCGAGCGGACCGCCGTCGAACAGGGGGCTCAGGTAGTCGGTACCGACGTTCTCCTCCGTCCACGGGTCCCGGGACGACGTCATCAGCGACGACTGGATCACGTGCTCGTGCATGGTCGTCGACGTGCGCAGCACCGACTCCACGGTGCCGGCGACGCGGTCGGCCAGCGTCGGCCCGGGAGTCGTCGCCGGGTCACGGCCGGGCCACACGAGGTCGGCCGACCCGAGGAGCGTCACGAAGTAGGGGACGTCGCCGTCGTCGAGCGCGGCGACCTCCGCCGGCAGCACGTCGGTCGAGCCGGCGATCGGACCCAGGCGCTCGAACAGCGTGCGCCGGGCGTCCTCGTCGGCCAGGTAGGTGGGGTGCGTCGCGGCCTCGAGGAACCGGACGTACAGGGCCGTCGGCCGCAGCACCTGCCGGACCGGCACGGCCGCGTGCCGGTCAGCCGTGAGCAGGTCGACGACCTCCGCGCGCCGCTCACGGAGGGCGTCGAGACCGGCCCGGAACCCTGCCCGCAGAGCGTCGTGGTGGGCGCGGGCGTCGATCGGCGCGCCGTCCAGCGAGACCACGTTGTCCTCGTGGTGGAACGCGTACGGCGCGCGCTCGAACCGCATGGCGTCCGTGCCGGCGTCGACGATCCGGTGCCCGCTCCACACCGCGGAGGTCTGCTCGTCGGCGAACCCGATGCCGGCCACGTTGATGTCGAAGACGCCGCCCAGCATCCGGGCGGGGAGCAGCTGCGTGGTCAGGGGGCCGGCCGACAGGACGTCCCGGAACGCCTGGTCCACGCCGCTGAGCGGGACCCGGGCCGCGCGGGGCACCTGCACGAGGGTCTCGAGGTCGATCAGCACGGGGTGCGCCCCGCACGCCAGCACGTTCTCGTGGTGGAGGTCCCCCGACCCGAGGCAGCTGAACACGGCCATGGCCACCCCCATCCGCCGGAAGTACGCCTCGACGTCGTCGGGCGCGGTGCACGGGGCGATCCGCACCCGCTCCTGCCACCCGTACGCGCCGCGGTCCACGGTCTGCGGGAGGCGCAGCACCTCCTCGCCCAGCGACGGTCGGAGCAGGGCGGCCAGCTCGCCGACCACCCGCTCGGGACCGAGGGGACGCGGCTTGTAGACCAGCTCGGCGCCTGCCGTCGTGACGAACGCGACACGGCGGCCGCCGTTGTGCGAGTCGCCGGTCGAGGCGCGCACGTCCAGCAGCTCGTCGGCCCCCGGGCCGAACCGCTCCACCAGCAGCGCCGCGTCGGCCGCGTGCCGGTCCACCAGCTCGGCCGTCGTGGTCACCGCACGGTCCACCAGCGTGCGGCACAGCCGCGCGAGCACGGGATAGCGCGCCAGCAGCTCCGCCCGACCGGCGTCGGTCCGCAGGCGCGCGTGCACCGCGTCGTAGCGCGCCCTCGAGCCGTCGGAGACCACCTCGCCCCGCGCCCCGTCGTGCAGCTCGAACACCAGGGTGCGCGAGCAGACCTGCACCAGCTCCTCCAGGAGCCGTCGACGCGCACCGTCGACCAGCCCCTCGCGGCCGGGACCCCACCGGTCGGTCAGCCGTCGGCCGAGCTCGTCGACCAGTGGTGCGTAGAAGCCCTCGAAGTGGCCGCCCGAGCCGGGGGACCTGGTCAGCTCGGCGTCGTCTCGGACGTCCTCGGCGATCGGCACGGGGCCTCCTTCGGTACGGGATCACCGCGTGGGGACGGGAGCGACCCGTCCCCACGCGGCCGGGATCACTAGCGGCAGGACTTGGTGCAGGCGCCCGTCGGGCAGAAGTCCGGCAGGGCGGCGGACAGCGCGATCGACGCGCTGACGACCGTGAGCCACGGGAAGCCGCCGGACTCGGTGCCGTCGACCAGCTCGGTCAGCTCGTCCTCCCCGATGAATCCCGACGTGGACATGAGTTCTGCAGACATCGATCTGTTCCTCTCGGTGTGCGGGTGTGCGGACCTCGCGGGGCCGTGCCTGTCAGTCGAGCCACAGGAAGGCAGGGACGACCTCGGGAGCGTGGGAGCGCAGGAGCGCGTGACCGGCGCCGGCAGCGCCGAGGAAGATGCTGTCGACCAGCGCGAACCGGCTGCGCGGGGCCGAGCGGAACGTGGCCAGCTGCTGGTCCACCAGCTGCGCGGCGGTGGCCTCGACCCGTGCGCCCAGCACCGAGTCGTCCAGGACCTGCGCGGCCAGGCGCAGCACGTCGAGCGAGCCCAGGTCGCCGTGGCAGGCCGTGATGTCGTTGCCGAAGCCGTTCCGCTCGACGTCGTCGAGCAGGTGGTCGACCTCCTCCTGGGAGTCGGCGTCCGCCGGGTGCCCCGCGCGCAGGGCCAGGAGACGGCCGAGCAGGATGCCGGCGGACCCGTTGCACCAGCCCGACGCGGTCCGGTCGCGACGCGAGCTGACGAACCACCGACCGCTCGCCGGGTCCCGCAGCTCGCGCTCGCTGCGGAGGAGGTCGTCGGCGTCCGCCGAGGCGGCGGCGTCGCCACCGGTCGAGGCCAGCTGCCGCAGGGAGGCGTGCATGGCCGCGACGCCGTGCGCGAACCCGCTGTACACCTCGCCCTGCCCCGTCCACACCGGGTGCCGGGCGCGCAGGTGCGCGTGCGCCGCGCGCGCGGTCCGCAGG
>NZ_CAURTV010000090.1:0-14684 GCF_963527515.1 uncultured Cellulomonas sp.
CCGCAGGGGAGCCCCGGGCGACCGCCGCCGTGGCGCAGGCCGCCCGCGCGCTCGGCGTCGCGCTCGCGTCGGTGGCCAACGTGGTGGACGTCGGCGAGGTGGTGCTCGGCGGCACCTTCGGCCAGCTGTTCACGCATGTGTGCGACGAGGTCTCCGCCCGCCTGGAGGAGCTGGTGATCTTCGCGCCCTGGTCGCCGCTGGCCGTGTCGCCCGCGCGCGCCGGCCAGTACCCGGCGATGACTGGCGGCGCGCTCGCGGTCCTGGGCAGGGTCCTCGCCGACCCCGCGGAATGGCTCCGCACCCAACCCTGACCTTTCAGGAGTCCCCGCAGCGTCCGCACTCGTGCGGGGTGGAGCCCGACGCAGTGCGGACGTTGGGTAGGTGTCTTCCGCGACGTCCGCACTCGTGCGGGGTGGAGCGCGGTCGACTGCGGACGTTGGCGACGTGCGGGGGGGTGGGTCAGCCCGCGTTGCGGAGCATGAACTCCGTCTCGGTGTCGCGGCCCATGGTCGGGTCGGGCGCCGTGACGGTCTCCACCATCGCGATGGTGTCCTCGAGCCGGATCCGCTCGGGGAGCACCGCGTACGGGGAGGCCACGGGGGCGGGTCGGTCGGCGTCGGTCACGGCCACCACCTGGGAAGAAGAGACGTCCTGCCCCCGACTCTAGAGCGCAACGTCCGAGCAGATGCGGGTTCCAGCGTCCGGATGCTCGGACGTCACGCACGGAAACCCGTGACGTCCGAGCAGGTGTGCGCCCTGGCAGCCAGATGCTCGGACGTCCGCCACCGAACACCCGTGACGTCCGAGCAGGTGTGCGCCCTGGCAGCCAGATGCTCGGACGTCCCGGGGAGGACAGCTGTAAGTGCGCGGCCTGGCGGCCAGATGCTCGGACGTCCGGCGGCTGGCGGGCCGTAGGCTCCCTCAGCGTGAGCGCGCAGCAGACACCCCTGTGGATCGGCACCTATCCCGTCGCCGGCGCGGGCACGCCCGTCGGTCAGGGGGAGGGCATCTGGCGCGTGGACCTCGACCCGGCCACAGGGGAGCTGAGCGGCGCGCGGCAGGTCGTCGAGACGCCCTCGCCGAGCTTCCTCGCCCTGCGTGGGACGGTCCTGTACGCCGCGAACGAGCAGGCCGACGGCACGGTCAGCGCGTTCGACGTCGTCGGCGACACGCTCCGCCACCGGGCGACGGTCCCGTCGGGCGGCGCGGACCCCTGCCACCTGCTGCTCGACGCGGACCGGCGCACGCTGCTCGTCGCCAACTACTCGTCCGGGACCCTCGGTGCGCTGCCGCTCGACGCGGACGGCGGGTTCGCGACGCTCGGCCCGGCGCAGGTGCTCGGCCACGCGGGCTCGGGTCCCGACGAGGGCCGGCAGGAGTCGCCGCACGCGCACTTCGTCGCCCTCGACCCCAGCGGGGTGTTCGTCCTGGTGGTCGACCTGGGCACCGACGAGATCCGTCGCTACCGACGGGACGCCGGCCGGCTGGTCCAGGACGGGATCGCCGCGACGCTCCCGGCGGGCACCGGACCGAGGCACCTCACGTTCAGTGTCGACGGCCGGTTCGCGTACGTGGTCGGTGAGCTGGACGTCACGGTCCGCGTGCTCGCGTGGGTGGGCGGCGTCGGGACCCTGGTGCAGACCCTGCCCGCGACGACGGTCCCGGCGCCGGAGCGTCGGCTGCCGTCGCACATCGTCCTCGACGGTGACCGGCTGCTGGTCGGGGTGCGGACGTCCGACGTGCTCGCGCGGTTCACCGTCCGCGCGGACGGTCTGCTCGAGCCGGTGGCCGACGACGCCCTGCCCGGTGCCTGGCCGCGGCACTTCGCGGTGGTGGACGGCTGGACGGTCGTGGCCCAGCAGGTGTCCGGCGGGCTGGCGGTCCTGGATGTCGACGGCACCCTCGTCGCGGAGACGGACCTGCCTGCACCGACGTGCGTCGTGCCTGCCTGAACCGCCGGGATCGTCCCGTTATCAAATCGTGATCTTCTCCGCTTACCGCCCAGTAAGTGATTGTGATTGTCTGGCGACAGCCGCTCGGCACGGCGGGGCAACGACGCCCGTGACCGGCCCGGACGGCAGTGGCTGTGCAACGAGGCCCGGCCACGTCCCGAGGGAGTGACCGTGCGCCGTGCCGACCGTCTGAGCAGCGTCCCCGCGAGCCTCGCCGCCCTGGCGCTCGTCGTCCCGCTGGCGCTGGTCGGGCTGGCCACGCCCGCGATCGCGGCACCGGGTGACCTGGCGCGGACCGGTACGGCGACGGCCTCGCAGTTCCAGTCCGACCAGGACGGCACCTTCCCACCCGACGCGGCGATCGACGGCGACCCCGCCACCCGCTGGGCCAGCGGCAACGGGCCGGACGCGGACGAGCCGTTCACCCAGTGGGTCCAGGTGGACCTCGGTGCACAGGCGTCCGTGGACCACGTCGTCCTGGCGTGGGAGGCCGCGTTCGCCGCCGGGTACGAGGTCCAGGTGGCGACGGCTGCGCCGGACGACGAGGCGTCGTGGACCGCGGTGCACACGGAGGCGGCCGGCGACGGCGGCACGGACGACGTGACCTTCGCCGCCACCGACGCCCGGTACGTGCGCGTGCACATGACCCAGCGCACCAGCTTCGACTGGGACCCCGCGGGTCCGCACTGGTACGGCTACTCGCTGTTCTCCCTCGAGCTCTACGGCACGCCCACGCAGGTGGCCGCCGCGTTCGCCGGCTCCGGCACCACCGTCCCGGCCGGCACCGACGCGGTCGTCCCGGTCGTCCTGGCGGTCGCCGCGGACACGGACACCACCGTCCGCGTGCGGTCCACGGGCGGCACCGGCGTGGCCGGCACCGACTACACCGCGGTCGACGAGGTCCTGACCTTCCCCGCCGGCACCACCGAGGCGAGCGTCACCGTGCCGACCGTGGACCACGGCCCGCTCGGCCAGGTCCGCACGGTCGAGCTCACCCTGTCCGAGCCCACCGGCGGCCTGGTGCTGGGCGGCCGCACGACGAGCACGGTCACCATCACCCCGCACGGCGAGCTGCCCGACGTCGGCGGCGTCACGGTGCTGGACGACTTCGAGTCCGGCGTCCCGGCCGGCTACACCACGTGGGGCATCAGCGCGCCGGTCACCCCCGTCCTGAGCACCGGACCGGTGGACCGCGGCGGCAACGGCCTCATCGCCACCGTCGGCGGCCCGCCCGCCGCGGGCGACTGGTTCGGGTTCACGCACGACATCCCCGCCACCGACTGGTCCGCGCACGACGGCTTCACGTTCTGGTTCCTGGGCACCGGCGGCGGCGGCCAGCTCCGGTACGAGCTGAAGAGCAACGGCCAGCTGTTCGAGCGGAGCGTCACCGACGACACCGCGGGCTGGCGCCAGGTCAGCGTGGCGTTCTCGCAGCTGCGCCTCAAGGGCAACCCGGCCTCCGACGCCCGCTTCGACCCCACCGCCAGCACCGGCTTCGCGGTCACCCTGACCGACCTGGGCGCCGGCGCCTGGACGTTCGACGACCTGGGCCTGTACGACCGGGTGAGCATGATCGAGGACGTCGAGGGCGAGGTCCCGCTCGCCGCACCCGGCACGACGGTGGGCATCTTCACGTGGGGCTCGGCCCCGGACCTGGTGAGCCTGGAGGTCACGGAGCAGGAGCGCGAGGGTGCACCGGCCGGCAACCACGTGCTCTCGGGCGACTACCTCATCCCCTCGGGGGGCTGGGGCGGCTTCAGCCAGAACCTCGCGGCGGGCCAGGACTGGAGCTCGTTCCGCGGTATCCGGCTGGCCTGGTACGCCTCGCAGCCGACGCGCCCCGCGAGCCCGACCGCCGGCGACGACATCAAGGTCGAGCTCAAGGACGGCGGCCCCGACGGCGAGCACTCCGAGCTGTGGGCGGCCACGTTCAAGGACAACTGGTCCAGCGACGGCAGCCGCTGGAAGATCGTCGACCTGCCGTTCTCGGCCTTCACGCTCGGCGGCTACCAGCCGGGCGACGCGGCCACGCGCAACGGCACGCTCGACCTCACCTCGGCGTGGGGCTACGCGCTGACGATGGTGCCCGGCACCGCCACGGCGGTCTCCTGGGCGGTCGACGACGTGCAGCTCTACGGCTCGGCCGTCCCCGCACCGACGGCCACGGTCAGCAGCCAGGACGTCGTGCTGGTGGATCCCGGCCAGACCGCGCAGGTGCCGGTGGTCCTGACCACGACCGACGGCCAGCCGCTGCCCGCGGACGTGACCGTCGACTACGCGGACGGCCCCGGCACCGCGCAGGCCGGCACGCACTACGACGCGTTCTCCGGCACGCTGACGTTCCCCGCCGGGACGGCGTCCGGCGCGACGCAGACCATCGACGTGGTGACGCACCAGACCGAGGCGGTCGACGACGCCCGCACGCTCGACGTCACGCTGGACGCGGACGGCGCCGCCGTCGGCACCACGCCCCGCGTCGTCCTCAATGCGGTCGGCGCCACGTACCTCGACCCGAGCGCGAGCACGGCCGACCGTGTCGAGGACCTGCTGGGCCGGATGACGCTCGCGGAGAAGGTCGGCCAGATGACCCAGGCCGAGCGCCTCGGCCTGCAGTCGCCGGCGCAGATCGCCGAGCTCGGCCTGGGCTCCGTCCTGTCGGGCGGCGGCTCGGTGCCGACCCAGAACACGGCCGCCGGCTGGGCGGACATGGTCGACGGGTTCCAGCGCCAGGCCCTGTCCACGCGCCTGCAGATCCCGCTCATCTACGGCGTCGACGCCGTCCACGGGCACAACAACGTGGTGGGCGCGACGATCTTCCCGCACAACTCCGGGCTCGGTGCCGCGCGCGATGCGGACCTGCTCGAGCAGGTCCAGCGCACGACCGCGCAGGAGGTCCGCGCCACGGGCGTGCCGTGGACGTTCGCGTCGTGCCTGTGCGTGACGCGCGACGAGCGCTGGGGCCGCAGCTACGAGTCGTTCGGCGAGGACCCCGCGCTGGTCACGGCCATGGCGGGTGCCGCGGTCGAGGGCCTGCAGGGCACCGACCCGAGCGACCTGTCCGGACCCGACAAGGTGCTCGCCACCGCCAAGCACTGGGTGGGCGACGGCGGCACCACGTACGACCCGGCGCTCGCGGGCACCGGCTACCCGATCGACCAGGGCATCACGCACGTCGACAGCCTCGACACGCTCCGGCGCCTGCACGTCGACCCGTACGTCCCGGCCATCGAGGCGGGCGTCGGCTCGATCATGCCGTCCTACTCCGCGGTCTCCGTCGACGGCGCGGACCCGATCCGGATGCACGAGTACGGGGCGCTGAACACCGACCTGCTCAAGGACGAGCTCGGGTTCGACGGCTTCCTCATCAGCGACTGGGAGGGCATCGACAAGCTGCCCGGCGGCACCTACGCCGACAAGGCCGCGCGCTCGGTGAACTCCGGGCTGGACATGGCGATGGCGCCCTACAACTTCGGGGCGTTCATCACCGCGATCACGGCCAAGGTGGGCTCGGGTGACGTGACGCAGGAGCGGGTCGACGACGCCGTCCGGCGGATCCTGGCGCAGAAGTTCGCGCTCGGCCTGTTCGACGCCCCCTTCGCCGACCGCACCCTGGCGGCCGAGATCGGCTCCGACGCCCACCGCGCGGTGGCCCGGGAGGCAGCCGCCAAGTCGCAGGTGCTGCTCAAGAACGCGGACGGCCTGCTGCCGCTGGCGGCGGACACCAAGGTCTACGTGGCCGGCTCCAACGCGGACGACCTGGGCAACCAGGCGGGCGGCTGGACCATCTCGTGGCAGGGCAGCTCCGGCGACATCACGCCGGGCACCTCGATCCTCGAGGGCATCCAGGCCGCCGGCCCCGCGGTCACCTTCTCGGAGGACGCCTCGGCGCCGGTCGGGGACGCGCAGGTGGGCGTCGTCGTCGTCGGCGAGACGCCCTATGCGGAGGGCCAGGGCGACGTCGGCAACAACGGGAAGTCGCTGAGCCTGAGCGCGGCGGACCGCACGGCGATCGACACCGTGTGCGGGGCGCTGCCGTGCGTCGTGCTCGTCGTCGCGGGCCGTCCGCAGCTGGTCACCGACCAGCTCGGCGACATCGATGCGCTGGTGGCGTCGTGGCTGCCGGGGTCCGAGGGAGCAGGCGTCGCGGACGTCCTGTTCGGCACGCGGCCCTTCACCGGCCGCCTCCCCGTCAGCTGGCCGGCCACGGCGGACCAGGTGCCGGTCAACGTCGGCGACGACACGTACGCGCCGCTCTACCCGTACGGCTGGGGGCTGCGGACCGACGCGCCGCGCGACCGGCTGACGGCGCTCGTCGCCACCCTGCCGGCCGGTGACGTGCAGGCCGCGGTGCAGGCCGTGCTCGACGCCCCGGTGTGGGACGGCTCCGCGCTGGCCCCCGCGGGGACGGCGCAGGCGGTCCGGCTGCTGTTCGCGGCCGCCCGGGAGCTCGACGGCACCGACCGGGCCACCGCGGCCGCGGCGGGCGTCGTCGTCTCGCTCGTCCGTGACCTCGCGCAGGCGGCCTCCGGTCCGGACGACGCCGCGACGACGGCCGACGCCGAGCACGCGCTCATGTCCGGCGACGCGAGCGGTGCCGTGGAGCTGCTGGCGGACGTGCTGGGCGTCTCGACCGCGCCGCCGGTGGCATCGACCACCCGGCTGTCGCTGTCGTCGCCGGTCGCCGTCTTCGGCAGGCCGGTCACCGCGCGCGTCACGGTCACCGCGTCCGGCAGCCCGGCGACGGGCGAGGTCCAGGTGCTGGTCGACGGCACCTCCGTGGCGACCGCGACGCTCGCCGCGGACGGCACCGCGAGGGTCCGCCTCCCCGCGACCCTGAAGGCCGGCCGGCACAGCGTCACCGCGGTCTACGCCGGCTCGCCGGGCACCGACCCGCCGGTGACGGGCTCGACCTCCGCGGCCGCGCGGCTGGTGGTCACCCGGACGCTCCCGACGGTCGCCACGGACGGGACCGACTGGACGCTGCGCCGGTCCGACCCCAAGCGGGTGCACGTCCAGGTCACGGGTGTCGCAGGGGTGTCACCCACCGGCACGGTCGACGTGTGGGTCAACGGTGCCCGCAAGGGCTCGGCCACCCTGGACGCCCGCGGCACCGCCGTGGTGACGCTGCCGACGTCGACCCGGACGGCCCTGGTCCTCGTCACCTATGCGGGTGACGACACCTATCTGCCGTGGATCGCCGCGCCGCACCTGCTGGTGGTCAGGTGAGGCCGAAGGAGTGACAACGGACCTAGGTCCTCCAGTACCGGGACGCACCGGTCGATGCCTCCACGTCAGCGACGAACAGGGAGGTGCCACGATGCGCAACGGCTTCGACATCTACCGGGTCGGACCGGACCGGAACCACCAGGAGCCGCCGAGCCCGTGGGGCTGGACGGCCCGACGCGGCGAGGTGCCCACCGGGGAGACCGTCGTCCAGGACCACGACTACAGCCTCACCTACACCGGCAACGACCCGGAGCTGGCCGCCGCGTTCGCACGCGGCGCGCGGCTCAAGGAGATCGTGACGATGTGGCCCGAGCTGGCCTTCTACCCCTCGACGGCGGGCGGCTTCCTCCCGGACGGGAACATCTTCCCCATCCGCGGCGACTACAAGCCGCCGAGCGGGTTCGGCTCCCTGCGCTCGCGGCTCAACTCGCGGTTCTCCTCCGGGACGTCCACGGCGGAGGCCACCGCCCGACCGTGAGGTGAGGTCGCGCCTGGTGCGTGAGAATGGGTGCAGACCCGTCCGCGAACAGGAGCGCCCGTGACTCTCGAGCACGCCCCGCGCGTCGCCATGCTCTCGGTGCACACCTCGCCGCTCGACCAGCCCGGCACGGGCGACGCCGGCGGCATGAACGTCTACGTCCTGGAGCTGGCGCGCGCGCTGGCGGCGCGGGGTGCCCGCGTGGAGATCTTCACGCGCGCCACGTCCTCCGACCAGCGCGAGACCGTGCTGCTGCCGGGCACCGACGCGGCCGGCCGGCCGATCGCGGGGGAGGACGCGCGCGCGGTGCTGCTCGCCGAGGGCGTCGAGCCGGGCGTCGTGCCCCCCGTGCTGGTGCACCACGTCCCGGCCGGCCCCTTCGAGCGGCTGGACAAGAACGACCTGCCGGGCGTCCTGTGCGGGATGGCCGCGGGGGTGCTCCGCTGGGAGGCCGCGCGCCGCCCCGGCTGGTACGACGTCGTGCACTCCCACTACTGGCTCTCCGGGCAGGTCGGGCAGATCGCGGCCGACCGCTGGGAGGTGCCGCTGGTGCACACCGCCCACACGCTGGCGCGCGTGAAGAACGCGTCGCTGGCCCCCGGCGACACCCCCGAGCCGACCGCCCGCGTGGTCGGCGAGGAGCAGCTGGTGGCCGAGGCCGACGCGCTCGTGGCCAGCACCCCCGTCGAGGCGGAGGAGCTGGTCGAGCTCTACGGCGCCGACCCTGCCCGGGTGCACGTGGTGGAGCCCGGCGTGGACCTGGACCGGTTCGTGCCCGGTGACCGGGCGGAGGCCCGACGCGCCCTCGGGCTCCCCGCCGACCGGCAGATCGTGCTGTTCGCGGGCCGCGTCCAGGCGCTCAAGGCACCGGACGTGCTGGTCCGGGCGCTCGGCATCCTGCGCGCAACGGGTCGGCCGGTGCCGCTGCTCGTCGTGCTCGGCGGTCCGTCGGGCCGGTCCAGCGCCGTCAAGGAGCTGCAGGCGCTCGCGGCCGTGACCGGCGTCGGAGACGACGTCGTCGTGCACCCGCCGGCCGACCGGGACGCCCTGGCCCGCTGGTACCACGCGTCGGACGTCGTCGCGATGCCGTCGCGCAGCGAGTCGTTCGGGCTGGTCGCCGCCGAGGCGCAGGCCAGCGGGGTGCCGGTGATCGCCGCGTGCGTCGGCGGGCTGCGCACGATCGTCGACCACGACGTGTCCGGCCGGCTGGTCCGCGGCCACGACCCGGCGGTGTGGGCGGACGTCATCTCCGAGGTGCTGCACTCGGGCGAGGACCGTGCGCGGTACGCGGTCGGCGCCCGTCAGGTGGCCGAGCGGTTCGGCTGGGAGACCACCGCGGACCAGATGCTCAAGGTGTACGCCGTCGCGGGCGAGGTGCGGGCGTCGCGACTCTCGTCGTGACCGTGGACCGGACGTCCCAGGCCGCTCCGGGTCGGCTGCGGCAGGATGAGCCCATGACCTACACCCTCGTGCTGCTCCGCCACGGCGAGAGCGAGTGGAATGCGAAGAACCTGTTCACCGGCTGGGTCGACGTGGCCCTCTCGGAGAAGGGTGTCGAGGAGGCCAAGCGCGGCGGGACGCTGCTCACCGACGCGGGCGTGCTGCCCGACGTCGTGCACACGTCGCTGCTGCGCCGCGCCATCACGACCGCCAACCTCGCGCTCGACGCCGCCGACCGCCACTGGATCCCCGTCAAGCGCTCCTGGCGCCTGAACGAGCGCCACTACGGCGCGCTGCAGGGCAAGGACAAGAAGCAGACGCTCGAGGAGTACGGCGAGGAGCAGTTCATGCTCTGGCGCCGCTCCTACGACTTCCCGCCGCCGGACATCGAGCTCGGCTCGGAGTACTCGCAGGACGCCGACCCGCGCTACGCCGGCGAGCCCATCCCGCGTGCCGAGGCGCTCGAGCAGGTCCTGGTCCGCGCGCTGCCGTACTGGGAGTCGGACATCGTCCCCGACCTGAAGGCCCGCAAGACCGTGCTCGTCGCGGCCCACGGCAACTCCATCCGCGCCCTGGTCAAGCACCTGGACGACGTCGACAGCGGCACCATCGCCGGGATCAACATCCCCACCGGCATCCCGCTGCTCTACACCCTCGACGAGGAGACGCTGAAGCCCACCAACCCGGGCGGCACGTACCTCGACCCGGAGGCGGCCGCCGAGGCCATCAAGGCGGTAGCCAACCAGGGCCGCTGACCCCCTGCAGACACCACAACGTCCGAGCAGATGTGGGCCATGACCTCCATCCGCTCGGACGTTGCTGTCTGCGCAACCAGAACGTCCGAGCAGATGGAGGCCAGGGCCTGCATGCGCTCGGACGTTGCGTGGTGCGGCGGTCAGCCGGCGGTCCGGTCCAGCTCCGGGCGGGCGGAGCCCGTCACCAGGTACGTGACGCGGCGGGCGACCGAGACGCCGTGGTCCCCGAACCGCTCGTAGTACCGGCCGAGCAGGGTGACGTCGACCGTCTCCTGCGTGGTACCGGCCCAGGAGCCGCCGAGCAGCGCCGCGAAGGTGTCCTCGTGCAGCTCGTCCAGCAGGTCGTCGTCCTGCTCGATGCTCTCGGCCAGCTGGATCTCGCGGCTGTTCAGCAGCGTGGTGGTGCGCCGGGCCACGCGCACGGCGGCGTCGTGCATCTCGGCGAACGTGCCGGACAGGGCCTGCGGCACCGCGTGGCGGGGGTACCGACCACGCGCCACCTGGGCGACGTGCCGGGCCAGGTCGCCCATGCGCTCCAGCGATGCGCTCATCCGCAGGGCGGACACGACGATCCGCAGGTCGGTGGCGACCGGCTGCTGCTGCGCGAGGAGCAGCACGCAGCGCTCGTCGAGGTCGCGCTCGATGGCGTCGATGGCGAGGTCGTCGGCGATCACCGACTCCGCCAGCGCCAGGTCGGCCGTGAGCAGCGCGATGCCGGCGTTCGTGATGGCCTGCTCGACCCGGCCGCTCATCGCCACCAGGTCCTCGCCGAGCTGGTGCAGCTCGGCGTCGAAGATGTCCCGCATGTGCTCCCTCTCGTGCCGCGACGGCAGGTGCCGCGCGCAGCGACAGGCTGACACCGGCAGGTGAACGCAGGGGCGCGTCGAGGTGAACGCACGAAGGCCGTTGCGTTCACACGTCGCCGCCGTCGGCCGGGCGGAGCATCATCGGTGCAGTGGCCTACCGGAGAGGGAGCGACGATGACGACGTTCACCGCCTGGAAGTTCGACACCGCCGACGGCGCCGCGCGGGCCGCCGAGACCCTCCGGCAGGCGCAGGGCGACCGGCTGGTGCGGATCGTCGACCACGCCGTGATCAGCTGGCCGGAGGGCGCCACCAAGCCCTCGATGCACCACACGCGCGACGACGCGCTGCGCGGCACGGGCTGGGGCGCGTTCTGGGGGCTGCTGTTCGGGAGCATCTTCTTCGTGCCGCTCCTGGGCGCGGCGGTCGGGGCGGCGGCCGGGGCGCTCAGCAGGACCGTCGCGGCCGTGGGGATCGGCGAGGAGCAGCTGGAGACCATCCGCGCGCAGGTCACCGTCGGGACCTCGATGCTGTGCGCGGTGACGGAGGACGCGGACACCGACCGGCTGGGCGAGCGGTTCCGCGGGCTGCACAGCACGCTGGTGGCCACCAACCTCACGGACGCCGAGCGGGCGCTCCTGCTGGAGACGTTCGGCTGAGTGAACGCGCGATGAACCTTGCGCGGCGGGGCGGCTGCGGCGGGTCGCATCGGCGCGGCGCACCACGCGGCGCGTCCTAGGGTGAGGACGTGGACGGGACCGATGGGCTGCTGCTTCTCCTCGCCGGCGGGCTGGGCCTGCTCGTCGGGGTCTGGGCGACGCTGGCGTTCCGCCTGAGCGAACGGTCGCAGCACGCGGTGCCCGCCCGCACCGAGCAGGCGCTCGACGACGGCCTGGTCCGCACGCTCGCCGTGCTGCGCTCCGCCGCAGTCGTGCTCGACGACTCCGACCACGTGGTGCGGGCCAGCGCGCCCGCTCATGCGCTGGGCATCGTGCGCGACGGTCGCATCGCCCCGGCGGCGATCCGGGACCTGATCGCCCTGGTGCGCCGCGACGGCGTGATCCGCGACGAGGTGCTCGAGGTGCCGCGCGGCCCGGTAGGCCCCGGCGTGCTGCTGGTCCAGGTCCGGGTGGCGCAGGTCAGCCCCGAGCACCTGGTGGTGCTGGCGGAGGACCTGACGCAGGCGCGGCGGCTGGAGGCGATCCGCCGGGACTTCGTGGTGAACGTGTCGCACGAGCTGAAGACGCCGGTGGGTGCCCTGGCGCTGCTGGCCGAGACGGTGCAGGACGCCGCCGACGACCCGCAGGCCGTCCGCCGGTTCGCCGCCCGGATGCAGGCGGAGGCCACGAGGCTGTCCGCGCTGGTGCACGAGATCATCGAGCTCTCCCGCCTGCAGGTGGCCGGCGCCCTCGGGCAGGTGGGCCTGGTCGATGTCGACACCGTCCTGTCGGAGGCCGTCGACCGTGCCCGCACCACCGCGGAGGCCAAGCACGTCCGGCTCGACATCGGCGGCCAGCACGGCACCCGCGTCTTCGGCCAGCACGACCTGCTGGTCACCGCGGTCCGCAACCTGCTGGACAACGCCGTGGCGTACTCCGGGGAGGCGTCGCACGTGGGCGTCGGGGTGCGCGCGGTGGGCGACCTCGTGGAGATCGCGGTCGTCGACGAGGGCATCGGCATCACCGCGGCGGAGCAGGAGCGGGTGTTCGAGCGGTTCTACCGGGTGGACCCCGCGCGCTCGCGCGACACCGGCGGCACCGGCCTCGGCCTGTCCATCGTCAAGCACGTCGCCGCGGACCACGGGGGAGAGGTGACCGTCTGGTCGCAGCCCGGGCGCGGGTCGACGTTCACGCTGAGACTGCCGCGTGCGGAGGAGCCCAGCTCACCCGTCGCGGCCGACCAAGGAGCGCCCGTGCACCGGAACGCGTCATGACCCGGATCCTGCTCGTCGAGGACGAGGAGTCCTACCGGGACCCGCTGACGTACCAGCTGGAGCGCGAGGGCTTCGACGTCGTCACCGCCGCCACCGGACCGGAGGCGCTGGCCAAGTTCGAGGAGTTCGGCGCCGACCTCGTGCTGCTCGACCTCATGCTGCCCGGCCTGCCCGGCACCGAGGTCTGCCGCCGGCTGCGCCTGGTCAGCGACGTCCCCGTCATCATGCTCACCGCCAAGGACGACGAGATCGACAAGGTGGTGGGCCTCGAGCTGGGGGCCGACGACTACGTCACCAAGCCGTACTCGTCGCGCGAGCTGCTGGCCCGCGTCCGGGCGGTGCTGCGCCGGCGGGAGGCGGCCGTCGTCGCTGCAGGTGCCCCGGCGCTCCTGGCGGACGACGTCGACGAGGACGAGCTGGTGGCCGGTCCCGTGCGGATGGACGTCGAGCGGCACACGGTCCGGGTGCGCGACGAGCTGGTGGCCTTCCCGCTCAAGGAGTTCGAGCTGCTCGAGCTGCTGCTGCGCAACGCCGGCCGCGTGCTGACCCGCGGGCAGCTGATCGACCGGATCTGGGGCTCGGACTACGTGGGCGACACCAAGACCCTCGACGTCCACGTCAAGCGCGTGCGCGCCAAGATCGAGGTCGACCCGGGCAACCCCACCCTCCTGCTCACGGTCCGTGGCCTCGGCTACAAGCTCACCGACGAGGACGAGTAGCCCACCTCGCCGCGCTGACGCCCCACCCCCGGTCACGGGGGTGGGGCGTCGTGCTGTACCGCCATCGTTCACCTGGGGTTCACCCGCCACCGCCCGGCCGGTCACGTCGGCTTCCTACCGTCAGCATCGCCGCGCACACACAGGTGCGCACCTGATCGACAGGACGGAACACAGTGAAGCTCTCCCTCCACGGCCGGATCGGCGCGATCGCCCTCACCGGCGCCCTCGCCCTCTCCCTCGCGGCCTGCGGATCGGACGACCCCACCGGGTCCGGCGCCACCACGGACGCCCCCGAGCAGAGCACCCTGTCGGGTGACCTGAACGGCGCCGGCGCCACGTCGCAGGAGAAGGCGATGGACGCCTGGCGCGCCGGCTTCCAGAGCGCGAACGCCGACGTCAACATCAACTACGACCCGGTCGGCTCCGGCGGCGGGCGTACCCAGTTCCTCGACGGCTCCGTCGAGTTCGCCGGCTCCGACTCGGCCCTGACGGCCGAGGAGCTCGAGACGGCCGCGGCCACGTGCCAGGCCATCGACATCCCGGTGTACATCAGCCCCATCGCGGTGGTGTTCAACCTCGAGGGCGTCACCGAGCTCAACCTCTCGGCGGCCACCATCGCCGGGATCTTCGACAACAAGATCACGACGTGGGACGCACCCGAGATCGCGGCGGAGAACCCCGACGCCACGCTCCCGGCCACGGCGATCACGCCCGTCCACCGCTCGGACGACTCGGGCACCACGAAGAACTTCACCGACTACCTGGCCAAGGCGTCGGGCGGCGCGTGGGCCTATGAGGCGGACGGCAACTGGCCGTTCGAGGGCGGCGAGTCGGCGCAGGGCACCTCGGGCGTCATCCAGACGGTCCAGGGCGGCGACGGCACCATCGCGTACGCCGACCACTCGGCGGTCGGCACCCTCGGCGTGGCCAGCATCCAGGTCGGCGAGGAGTGGGTGGCCCCCTCGGAGGAGGGTGCCGCGGCCGCGGTCGACGCCTCCCCGCGGGACGAGGAGCGCGAGGAGCACGACATCGTCCTCAAGCTCGACCGGGAGACCACCGAGGCCGGCGCCTACCCGCTGATCCTCGTCTCCTACGGCGTGGCGTGCCTCCAGTACGACACGGCCGAGAAGGCCGACCTGGTCAAGGGCTTCCTCAGCTACGTCGTGAGCGCCGAGGGCCAGGCCGCCGCCCAGGAGGCCGCCGGTTCGGCGCCCCTCTCGGACGCGCTCCGCACGGACGTCCAGGCCGCGATCGACGCGATCAGCGCGGCGGCCTGACGCTGCAGACCGGTGGGGGGGGGCGCCCCCCCCCCCCCCCCCCCCCCCGGGGGGGGGGGGGGGGGGGGGGGGCGGGGGGGGCCCCCCCCGCCCCCCCCCC
>NZ_CAURTV010000091.1:0-14631 GCF_963527515.1 uncultured Cellulomonas sp.
GCGCCACGCCGGTCCGGCGCGCTCCCCCGACGCCGGCGGGGCCGACGAACGCGGTCCCGGCCAGCGCCCGCAGCACCTGGTAGCCGCTGCGGCTGCCCGTGCCGCTGCCCGTGGCGGGTGCCGACTGCGCGGACTCCGTGCACCCGCAGGACTCCCGCAGCACCAGGGTGGACGGCGCCCGGTACTCGCCGCCGGGGACCTCCTCGCCGCGCATCCGCGACAGGAGGAGCGACACGGCGGTCTCCCCGACGCGGTCGTAGTGGGCGTCGACGGTGGACAGCCGAGGCGTCACCCGCGCGCCGGAGTCGGCGTGGTCGAACCCGATCACGGCCTGGTCGCGCGGCAGCACCAGGCCCGCCGCGCGCAGAGCACGGGAGAACCCGATCGCGTTCCGGTCCGTGGCGGCGACCACGGCGGTCGTCGGGGAGCCGGCGGCGAGCATCCGGGCGGCTGCGTCGGCGCCGCCCTGCTCGTGGTTGTCCGACGCCTCGAAGATCCAGGCGTCGGGTGGTTCGATGCCGTGCTCGGCCAGCGTCGCGCGGTAGGCGGCGAACCGCTCGCGCATGTCGCGCTGCGTCAGGCAGCCGAGGAAGCCGATCGCCGTGTGGCCGTGGCCCAGCAGGTGCTCGACGGCCGCACGGACGCCGCCGAGGTTGTCCGGCAGGACCACGGCGTCGTCGGTGGACTGGGGCTCCTCGCTCACGAGCACGACGGGCAGACCCCACTGCTGCACCGTGGCCAGCCGGTCGCTGCGCAGCGCCTTGCCGACGACGACCAGCCCGTCGACGGCACCGAGCGCGACGGGCGCGTCCAGGATCGACTCGTCCGGGTACCGCTCGCGGTCCAGCCCGGCCGGATAGGTCTGCACCGCCACGACACGGTGTCCTGCTGCTCGTGCTGCTCGGGCCACCCCGGCGATCAGGGCCCCGAAGTAGAAGCCTCCGACGACGGGCGACAGCACCCCGATCGTCCGTCGAGCCGTCGGTGAGACCGGTCCGCGTCGCACTGTTCCCATGACCCCACATCCCTCGCCCACATCGTCGGAGCCGAGATGATGCATTTCACCCGCATCGGGCGACACACTAGGTGATCGTGGTCACACCTGCATATGACTCCGGAGTACCCGGCTCTTCCGCGTCACCGTCGACGCCGTCGTCCGGGCCGTCCTCCCCCAGCCCCTCGTCCGCCCCTGCACGCCGTCCGACGATCACCGACGTGGCGCGCGCCGCGGGCGTCTCGATCGCCGTCGTGTCGTACGCCCTGAACGGGCGGCCGGGCGTCTCCGCCGCGACCCGCGAACGCGTCCTGCGCGTCGCCGACGAGTTCGGCTGGCGTCCGAGCGCGGCGGCGCGCTCCATGCGCACCGGCCCCCGGGCGATCGGCCTGGTGTTCGACCGCGGGGCCGCGGGTCCCGTCGCCCAGGCGACCGGCGTCCTCGAGTTCGTCATCTCGCTGCAGGAGGTCCTCGCCACCCGCAACCTCGCGCTCGTCCTGCAGCTCGTCGACGGACCGGACGCAGCGGTCGCGCTGTACGGCGAGTGGTGGGCCGAGCGGCGGTTCGACGTCATGGTGGTCACCGACGTCCTCGTCGAGGACCCACGGATCGACGCGCTGCGCCGGCTGCGCGCGCCCGCCGTCGTCGTCGGTGCAGGTCAGGGCGACGTGGACCTGGCCGCCGTGTCGCTCGACGACGCCGAGGCGTTCGTCCGTGTGGGCCGCTACCTGCTCGAGCTGGGGCACCGGCACGTCGCCCTGGTGAGTGGTCCGAAGGAGCTCGTGCGGACGCGGGAACGCCTCGGCGCGCTCACCGGGGTGCTCGACGCGGCCAACGGTGTCCTGGTCCACGACGCCACCGCGGGCACCGCCGAGGAGGCCGCGGTGGCCACCCGGCGGCTGCTGACGGGGGGCCGCGCACCCACCGCGATCGTCTACGACTCCGACCAGATGGCCGTCGCCGCTCTCGATGTGGCCCGCCGCACGGGCCTCGCGGTGCCCTGGGACCTGTCCGTCATCGCGGGGTCGGACTCGGCCCTGTGCCGGCTCGCGACGCCGTCGATCACCACCCTCCCCTCGGCCCAGCGAGACCTCGGGACCGCCACCGGAGAGGCAGTCCTCGCGGTCCTCGACGGCGACCTCCGCGCCCGCCGCGCCCTCCAGATCGGGGGCCTCGCCGTGCGAGGGAGCACCGGTCCACGGTCGAGATGAGAACGCTCTCATCTGTGTCACAGTTTGGTAACGCCGGCTGCCTAAACGATTTGCCCCATGCCGCCCGGAAAGTCCGCGTGGTGATCTAGCGACCAGTCGCCGTGGACTTCCCGGACGACTTGCGCCCGGACGGGAAGGCCGGCCGGGCAGTTGGATCGACACCCGGAGGACTACGTGTCCACACACGGCAAGAGAGCGGTGAGGCAGCGTCTGCGCGCGGCCACCACCGCAGCGGCAGCGCTGGCGCTGATCGCAGCCCCCCTGTGCATCACGACGAGCGCGAGCGCCGCCGAGGCGCACGTCGACAACCCCTACGCGGGAGCCACGCAGTACGTGAACCCCACGTACGCGGCAGCGGTTGAGAGCGCTGCCACACGTGCAGGTGACGCCTCGCTGGCCGCCAAGATGCGGACGGTCGCCAAGCAGCCGACCGCCGTCTGGATGGACCGCATCAGCGCGATCACCGGCAACGCGGACGGCAACGGCCTGAAGTTCCACCTGGACAACGCCGTCGCCCAGAAGGGCTCCGCGCCCCTGGTGTTCAACCTGGTCATCTACGACCTGCCCGGCCGCGACTGCTACGCGCTGGCGTCCAACGGTGAGCTCCCCGCCACCGACGCCGGCCTGGCGCGCTACAAGACCGAGTACATCGACGCCATCGCCGCGCTCCTGGCCGACCCGAAGTACCAGGACATCCGCATCGTGGCGACGATCGAGCCCGACTCTCTGCCGAACCTGGTCACCAACATCTCCGAGGCCACCTGCCAGCAGGCGGCCCCGTACTACAAGGCCGGCGTGAAGTACGCGCTCGACAAGCTGCACGCCATCCCCAACGTGTACAACTACATCGACATCGGTCACTCGGGCTGGCTCGGCTGGGACAGCAACGCCGGCCCCGCCGCCACGCTGTTCGCCGACGTCGCGAAGACCACGACCGCCGGGTTCGCGTCCATCGACGGCTTCGTCAGCGACGTCGCCAACACCACGCCGTTGAACGAGCCGTACCTGCCGGACTCCTCGATCTCGGTCGGTGGCACGCCGATCCGGTCGAGCTCGTTCTACGAGTGGAACTTCGACTTCGACGAGGCCGACTTCACGGCGCACATGCACCGCCTGCTCGTCGCGGCCGGCTTCCCGACGTCGCTGGGCATGCTCGTCGACACCTCCCGCAACGGGTGGGGCGGCCCGGCCCGGCCGACCGCCGTGTCGACCAGCACCAACCACAACACCTACGTGAACGAGTCCAAGGTGGACAAGCGCGTCCACCGCGGCGCGTGGTGCAACCCGCTCGGCGCCGGCATCGGCGAGCTGCCGCAGGCGACGCCCGCGGGCTACACCGCCTCGCACCTCGACGCCTTCGTCTGGATCAAGCCCCCGGGTGAGTCCGACGGTGCGTCGTCCGACATCCCGAACGACCAGGGCAAGCGGTTCGACCGCATGTGCGACCCGACTTTCGTGTCGCCCAAGCTGACCAACCAGCTCACCGGCGCCACGCCGGGTGCCCCGCTGGCCGGCCAGTGGTTCGAGGACCAGTTCAAGACGCTGGTCGCCAACGCCTACCCGGTGATCCCCGGCGGCACCACGCCGACCGACACGACGGCCCCCTCGGTGCCGGCGGGTCTGACGGCCGGCACCACCACCACCACGACGGTGCCGCTGTCCTGGACCGCGTCCACCGACAACGTGGCCGTCACCGGCTACAACGTCTACCGCGGCACCGCCCTGGTGGGCACCTCCGCCACGACGAGCTACACCGTGACCGGCCTGAGCGCCGCCACCGCGTACTCGTTCACGGTCCGCGCCAAGGACGCCGCCGGGAACCTCTCCGCCGCCTCCACCGCCGTCTCCGCCACCACGCAGTCCGGCACGGTCACCGACACGACGGCGCCCTCGGTGCCGACGGGTCTGACGGCGGGCACCACCACCACGACGTCGGTCCCGCTGTCCTGGACGGCGTCGACCGACAACACCGGCGGCTCGGGCGTCGCGGGCTACGAGGTCTACCGCGGCACCACGCTCGTGGGGACGACGACCACGACGAGCTACACCGCGACCGGGCTGAGCCCCGCCACGGCGTACTCGTTCACGGTCCGCGCCAAGGACGTGGCGGGCAACGTCTCAGCGGCTTCGGCGGCGGCCTCGGCCACCACGCAGCCCGGCACGGTCACCGACACGACGGCGCCCTCGGTGCCGACGGGTCTGACGGCGGGCACCACCACCACGACGTCGGTCCCGCTGTCCTGGACCGCGTCCACCGACAACGTGGCGGTCACCGGCTACGACGTCTACAACGGCACCACCCTGGTCGCGACCAGCGCCGCGACGAGCACCACCGTGACCGGCCTGACCCCCGGTACCGCGTACTCGTTCTCGGTCCGCGCGAAGGACGCCGCCGGCAACGTGTCGGCGAGGTCCACGGCGGTCTCGGCCACCACGCAGACCGGCGGCGGCAACGCCGCGTGCTCGGTCGTCTACACGGCCAACAGCTGGAACACCGGCTTCACGGCCTCGGTCAAGGTCAAGAACACCGGCACCACGGCGCTGAGCAGCTGGACCCTCAGCTTCTCGTTCGCCAACGGCCAGACCGTCACGCAGGGCTGGAGCGCCGACTGGTCGCAGTCCGGCACGACGGTCACCGCCAAGAACGCGGCGTGGAACGGCTCGCTGGCACCGAACGCGACCGCGGACATCGGGTTCAACGGTTCGCACACGGGCACGAACAACGCGCCCACCGGCTTCACCGTCAACGGTGCTGCCTGCAGCTAGCGGCATGGCGAGCGGGGGTCCTCCAGCCGGAGGGCCCCCGCTCGCCCGTATCCCGACCACCCACCTGAGGAGAACCGTGTCTTCCACCCACCGTCTGCGCACGCTCGCCACGAGCGTGGCCGCCACGGCAGCCCTGACAGCGCCGCTCGTGCTCGGAGCCGTCCCCGCCCACGCCGCCGCGGGCGACGACTGGCTGCACGTCTCCGGCAACAAGATCGTCGACCAGTCCGGCAAGGAGGTGTGGCTGACCGGCACCAACTGGTTCGGGTTCAACGCGAGCGAGCGCGTCTTCCACGGCCTCTGGTCGGGCAACATCGAGACGATCACCAAGAGCATGGCCGACCGCGGCATCAACACCGTGCGCGTGCCCATCTCCACCCAGCTGCTGCTCGAGTGGAAGGCCGGCACGTTCCTGCCGCCGAACGTCAACACGTACGCCAACCCCGAGCTGCTGGGCAAGAACAGCCTGCAGGTCTTCGACTACTGGCTGACCCTCTGCGAGAAGTACGGCATCAAGGTCTTCCTCGACGTGCACAGTGCCGAGGCGGACAACTCCGGCCACGTGTACCCGGTGTGGTGGAAGGGGTCGATCACCACCGAGGACGTCTACGTGGGCTGGGAGTGGGTGGCCGAGCGGTACAAGACCAACGACACCATCATCGGCGCGGACGTGAAGAACGAGCCGCACGGCACCCAGGGCGCCACCGAGCGGGCCAAGTGGGACGGGTCCACCGACAAGGACAACTTCCGGCACTTCGCGCAGACCGCCGGCCGCAAGATCCTGGCGATCAACCCACACTGGCTGATCTTCGTCGAGGGCATCGAGATCTACCCCAAGGAGGGCGTGCCATGGACGTCGACGGGGCTCACGGACTACTACGGCACCTGGTGGGGCGGCAACCTGCGCGGGGTGCAGGACTTCCCGATCGACCTGGGCGCGCACCAGGACCAGCTGGTCTACAGCCCGCACGACTACGGACCGCTGGTGTTCGACCAGAAGTGGTTCCAGGGCACCTGGGACCGCTCGACGCTCGAGCGCGACGTCTGGGACCCGAACTGGCTGTACCTGCACAAGGAGAACACCGCTCCCCTGCTCATCGGCGAGTGGGGCGGCTTCATGGACGGCGGCCGCAACGAGAAGTGGATGAACGCCCTGCGCGACCTCATCGTCGAGCGCCGGCTCAGCCACACGTTCTGGGTGCTCAACCCGAACTCCGGGGACACCGGCGGGCTGCTCAACCACGACTGGACCACCTGGGACGAGCCCAAGTACGCCCTGCTCAAGCCGTCTCTCTGGCAGGACGGCGGCAAGTTCGTCAGCCTCGACCACGTGGTCCCGCTCGGCGGCACGGGCACCACCACGGGCAAGTCGCTGTCCCAGGTGGGCGGTCAGCCGGGTGACACCACGGCTCCGACGGTGCCGACGAACGTCGCCGCGGGGACCCCGTCGACGACGAGCGTGCCCCTGACCTGGTCGGCGTCGACGGACGCCGGCTCGGGGGTGGCGGGCTACGAGGTCTACCGGGGCACCACGCTGGTGGGCACCACGACGACCCCCCGCCTCACCGTCACCGGTCTGGCGGCGGACACGTCCTACTCCTTCACCGTGCGGGCCAAGGACGTCGCGGGCAACCTGTCGGCGGCATCGGCACCCGTGACGGTGCGGACCGCGGCGGGCGGCGGCACCGACACCGTCGCGCCGAGCGCGCCCACAGGCCTGGCGGCGGGCACCGGGACGACGACCACCATCCCCCTGCGGTGGACGGCGTCCACCGACAACGCGGGAGGCACCGGCGTCACCGGCTACGACGTCTATCGCGCCGGCACGCTGGTCGGGAGCAGCACGACGCCCAGCTACACCGCCACGGGCCTCTCCCCCGGCACGTCGTACGTCTTCACGGTCGTGGCCAAGGACGGCGCCGGCAACCGGTCGGCCACCTCGACCGCGCTCACGGCGTACACCGCCCCGGACGTGGCCACCGGCTCGTGCGCCGTCACGTACGCCGCGAACAGCTGGAGCACCGGGTTCACCGGCTCCATCCGGATCACCAACACGGGCACGACGGCACTGACCGGGTGGACCCTCGGGTTCTCGTTCCTTGCCGGCCAGACGGTGACGCAGGGTTGGAGCGCGACGTTCACGCAGACCGGCTCCGCCGTCACCGCTACGGGTCTGGCGTGGAACTCCACGCTGGCGCCGGGGGCGAGCACCGAGATCGGCTTCAACGGCGCGCACACCGGCACCAACACCGCACCGACCGCGTTCACGGTCAACGGCGCCGCCTGCACGGCGGGCTGACGTCGAGGCGCGCGGGGTCCGGGGCGACCGGTCCCCGCGCGTCAGCCGACGGCGTCCTTGACGGCGGTGACGAGCTCGTCCACGTCGGCCTCGCTGGTGTCGAACGAGCACATCAGCCGGACCTCGCCGGTCTCGACGATCCAGTCGTAGAACCGCCACCGCCGGCGCAGCACGTCGGCGACCCCGGGCGGGAAGATCACGAAGATCCCGTTCGCCTGCGTGGGCCGGGTCACCTGGACCCCGGGCAGGTGCTCGATCCCGGCGCGCAGGCGGGTGGCCATCGCGTTGGCGTGCCGCGCGGAGCGCAGCCACAGGTCGCCCTCGAACAGGGCGACCAGCTGGGCCGAGACGAACCGCGTCTTGGAGGCGAGCTGCATGTCCATCTTGCGCAGGTACGTGAGCCCGCTGTCCGCGGCGGGGTCGAGCACCACGACCGCCTCCCCGTACAGGAGGCCGTTCTTGGTGCCGCCGAGGGACAGGACGTCCACACCGGCGTCGGTGGTGAACGCCCGCAGCGGCACGTCCAGCGTCGCGGCGGCGTTGGAGATCCGGGCGCCGTCGAGGTGCAGCCGCAGGCCCAGCTCGTGCGCCTGGTCGGCCAGGGCACGCACCTCCTCGGGTGTGTACACGGTGCCGAGCTCCGTCGCCTGGGTGATCGAGACGACGCCCGGCTGCGCACGGTGCTCGTCGCCGAAGCCCCAGGCCTGCGACGCGACGAGCTCCGGGGTCAGCTTGCCGTCCGGCGTCGGCACCGTGAGCAGCTTGATTCCGCCCACCCGCTCGGGCGCGCCGTTCTCGTCGGTGTGGATGTGAGCGGTCTCGGCGCAGATGACCGCACCCCAGCGCGGCAGGACCGACTGCAGCGACAGGACGTTGGCACCGGTGCCGTTGAACACCGGGAACACGGTGGCCTGGTCGCCGAAGTGCTGGGAGACGACCTCCTGCAGCCGGGAGGTGTACACGTCCTCGCCGTACGCGGTCTGGTGGCCGCCGTTGGCCTCGCCGATCGCGGCGAGCACCTCGGGGTGCACCCCGGCGTAGTTGTCGGAGGCGAAGTCGCGGCGGTCGGCATCATGCAGTCGGGTCACGAGTCCATCTTCCCCGATCCGGGGCGTGCACCTGCGCACGACCGGACCATGCGGCATGATCCGACAGACCACGAGGAGGACCACCGTGCACCAGCAGCCGAGGGAGCCCGACGACGGGCGGGACGAGTCCGAGAACGAGCGCGCCGACCGCAACTGGAACGAGCTGCTGCAAGAGCTGCGGGTCACGCAGACCGGGACGCAGATCCTTACCGGCTTCCTGCTGACCATCCCGTTCCAGCAGCGGTTCGCCGACCTCGACGCGTTCCAGAAGGACGTCTACCTCGTCCTGGTGGTGCTCGCCGTCCTGGCGACCGCGCTGTTCGTGGCGCCCGTGAGCCTGCACCGCGTGCTGTTCCGCCGCCGGCTCAAGCCGGAGCTGGTCTCCGCCGGCAGCGGGTTCGCCCGCGCGGGCCTGGTGGTGCTCAGCCTCGTCATGGCGGGCAGCGCGATGCTCATCTTCGACGTCGTCCTGTCGCGCCAGGCGGGGTGGACGGTGGGCGTCGCCTCGATCCTGCTGCTCACCGTGGCCTGGTGGGTGCTCCCCCAGCTTCTCGCCCGGCGCGCCCGCGACTGACGCGCTCAGCCGCCCCCGGCGCGGCAGCTCGCGCAGGTGCCGACGAGCTCGATGGTGTGGTCCACGTCGTCGAAACCGTGCGCCGCGCCCACCTGGGCGGCCCACGCCTCGGCCTGTCCGGCCTCGATCTCGACCGTGCGGCCGCACGAGCGGCAGACCAGGTGGTGGTGGTGGCTGCGCTGCTCGCACCGGCGGTAGACGGACTCCCCGTCCTGGGTGCGCAGCACGTCCACGTCGCCGTGCTCGGACATGCTCTGCACCGCGCGGTAGACGGTGGCCAGCCCGACGCTCGACCCGCGCGCGCGCAGCATCTCGTGGAGCTGCTGGGCGCTGCGGAACTCGTCCACGTCCTCGAGCAGGTCGAGGATCTCGGCGCGCTGTCGCGTCTGTCGCGGCACGACCACCATCGGGGCTCCTCTATCTGAGACTGGTTCCCAAGTGTAACGCGACCGGGCCCCCGATCCCGGAGGATCGAGGGCCCGGTCGAGGTGCTGAGGTCAGCCCTGCACGGCGCGCTTGAGGGCGCTGCCGGCGGTGAGCTTCACGCGGAAGCCCGCGGGGATCTCGAGCTTCTCACCCGTCTGGGGGTTGATGCCGGTACGGGCGCCGCGCTCGGCGCGGGCCACCGCGAGGAACCCGGGGATCGTGACGGCCTCGCCGGCGGCGAGGTTCTCGACGAGGACCTCCTGGAAGGCCTTGATGGCCTTGTCCGCGTCGGCGTTGGTGAGGCCCGTCTTGGCGGCGACGGCCTGGACGAGCTCGGTGCGATTCACGCTCACTAGATGTGCTCCTCTGTGTTCACTCGGACATGCAAGGCCCATGAGCGGGCCGGCTCCCCGGGCGCGCAGCAGGACCGCGGCAACCGGGGACGATCGGCTGACACTAACCCGGGACGCCCGTGATTCCGTGCATCGGGCGTGTCGCGTCACCCGTGCGTACGCGCCAACAGCTCCTCGACGGGCCAGGTCGTGAGGATCCGCGAGGGGTCGAGATCGTGCTGCGCGGCCCGCGCGCACCCCGCATCCAGCCAGTCGAGCTGGCCGGGCGCGTGGGCGTCGGTGTCGATCGTGACGTCGCACCCCGCCTCGATCGCGATCGCCAGGAGGTCGTGCGGCGGGTCGAGGCGGTCGGGCCGGCAGTTGATCTCCACCGCGACGCCGTGCTCCGCGCACGCCTCGAAGACGGCCTTCGGGTCGAACTCGCTCTGCGGCCGCCCCTTGCCGAGGAGCCGGCGGCCGGTGCAGTGCCCGAGGACGTCGGTGCGGGGGTTGCGCACCGCGGCGATCATCCGCCGCGTCATCGCGCCTCGCTCCATCCGCAGCTTGGAGTGCACCGAGGCCACGACCACGCCCAACCGGTCCAGGAGGTCCGGCTCCTGGTCGAGGCCGCCGTCGTCGAGGATGTCGACCTCGATGCCCGTGAGCACGCGGAACGGTCCGACCGCGCGGTTCAGGGCCTCGACCTGCTCCAGCTGCGCACGCAGGCGCGCCGCGGACAGGCCGTTGGCCACGGTGAGCCGTGGCGAGTGGTCGGTGATCGCGAGGTACTCGTGACCGAGCTCGAGGGCGGCCAGGACCATCTCCTGGATCGGCGTGGCGCCGTCGCTCGCCTCCGTGTGGGCGTGCAGGTCCCCGCGCAGCAGCTCACGCAGCTCGGCCGCACGCGGGTCGACGGCCCCGCCGGTCGAGGCGCGGTGCTCCGCCTCGAGGCTGTCCAGGTACTCGACCCGCTGGCCCCGCAGCGCGTGCGCGACCACGTCGGCCGTCCGGGCGCCGACGGCCGGCAGGTCGGCCAGGGAACCGGAGGTGGCGAGCGCGGCCAGGCGGTCGGGCTCCTGCTTCTCGACGCTGCGCGCCGCGGCGCGGAACGCCTCGCTGCGGTACGGGCTCGCCTGCGCGCGCTCCAGCAGGAACGCGATGCGCCGCAGGGCGGCGACGGCGTCACCCTGCCGGTCGCCCGACGGACCGCTCACGACGCCTTGCGGCGCTTGCGCGGGGTCGGCTCGTCCTCGTCGGCCTTCTTCGCCTTGGTCTTGGGCTTGGCCTTCGGCGTCTCGTGGGCGGCGGCCGCGGGCTCCTCACCCCGGGCGCCGCGGGCCTTCTCCACGCTGCGCTGCAGCGCCGCGAGCAGGTCGACCACGTCGCCCCCGCCGTCCGCCGCCGCCTCCTCGCCCGCGGGCAGCGGCACCGCACGGGTGCTGCCGGAGGCGACCTTCGCCTCGATGAGCTGCTCGAGGGCGCCGGCGTAGCGGTCCTCGTACTGGGACGGGTCGAAGTCGGCCGCGAGCGACTCGACCAGGGACGCCGCCATCGCCAGCTCCTGGGGGCGCACCGAGACGTCCTCGTCGAGCACCGGGAAGTCGGCGGCGCGCACCTCGTCGGGCCACAGCAGCGTCTGCATGACGATCACGTTGTCGCGGACCCGCAGGATCGCCATGGACTCGCGCTGACGGAGCGCGACCTTGACCACGGCCACGCGGTCCGCCTGCTCGAGGGCGCCGCGCAGCAGCGCGTAGGGCTTCGCCGCCGTCTTCTCGGGCTCCAGGTAGTACGTCTTCTGCAGCAGGATCGGGTCCACCTGGTCCACGGGCACGAACTCGAGCACCTCGATCTCGCGCTCGGTGGACAGCGGCAGGGACTTGAAGTCCTCGTCGGTGAGGACCACCAGCTCACCGTCGTCCGTCTCGTAGCCCTTGGCGATGTCCGACATCTCCACGGGCTCACCATCGATGCTGCAGAACTTGCGGTAGCGGATCCGGCCGCCGTCCTCCTTGTGCACCTGGTGCAGGGTGACCTCGTGCTCACCCGTCGCCGAGTACAGCCGGACCGGGACGTTGACCAGCCCGAAGGCGACCGCGCCCTTCCAGATCGCTCGCATGGCCGTGTCCTCCGTCGATGGCAGCTGGGCGTGCTCGTGCTCGACCGCGCCTCCGCGGCCTCCTATGGGCAGGATGGACCCGTGGAGCCCATGCTCGCCACCCCTGCGACCGGTCCGGCGGAGCTTCCGCACGGGCCGGCCTGGGCGTTCGAGGTGAAGTGGGACGGCGTGCGCGCGCTCGCGGACACCACGTCCGGCCGCCTGCGGCTGTGGAGCCGCAACGAGCGAGACATCACCCCGGCCTACCCGGAGCTGGCCGGCCTGGGTGCGCTGCCCGACGCGGTCCTCGACGGCGAGATCGTCCTGCTGGCCGACGGGATCCCCTCGTTCACCGCGCTCGCGGAGCGCATGCACGTGCGTGACCCCCGCCGGGCAGAGGCGCTCGCCGCCCAGCGGCCGGTGACGTTCCTGCTGTTCGACGTGGTCCGGCTCGCCGGCGCGGACCTCACCGCGCGCACCTACGACGAGCGCCGCGCCGCGCTGGCCGGGCTCGCGCTGCCCGACCAGGTGCAGCTCTCCCCCGTCTACCCGGACGGCGCCGAGCTCTGGGAGGTCACCAAGGGGCTCGGCCTCGAGGGCGTCGTCGCCAAGCGCCGGTCCTCGGCCTACGTCCCCGGCAGGCGGTCGCGCGACTGGGTCAAGGCACCGCACCGCCGCACCCGCGCCGCCCTGGTCGGCGGCTGGCGCGAGGAGACGAACGGGTCCGGCCGGATGGGCGCCGTGCTGTTCGGTGCGCGCGACGCCGACGGCGCCCTGCGCTACCTCGGGCGCGCAGGCAGCGGGCTGACCGGCACGCGGGCCGCGGACCTGCAGCGGCTCCTGGTGCCCCGGGCCGACTCCCCGTTCGACGACGAGGTCCCCCCGATCGACGCCCGCGGCACCCGGTGGTGCGAGCCGACCATCGTCGTCGACACCCTCTACCTCGCCCGCAACCCGACCGGTCGGCTGCGCCAGCCGGTGGTGCGGGCCGTGCGGACCGACACCGACGCCGACCCGTGGGAGCAGCCGTGACACCGGAACGCCAGATGGTCGACGTGGAGGGTCGGCAGGTGCGGGTCAGCCACCTCGAGAAGGTCATGTACCCGTCGGCCGGGATGACCAAGGCGGAGGTGATGAACTACCTGGTCCAGGTGGCGCCGGCCATCCTCCCGCAGCTCAGGGACCGCCCGGTGACCCGGATCCGCTGGCCCCAGGGCGTGACGGGCGAGAAGTTCTTCGAGAAGAACACCCCGCGCGGCGCCCCCGAGTGGGTCCGCCGCCAGACCCTGCGTGCCGCGCCCGGCGCGGAGGACGAGGGCGCTGAGCTGGAGCTGCCGTTCCTCGACGACCTGGCCGGGCTCGTGTGGGCCGCCAACCAGGGTGCGCTGGAGCTGCACACGCCGCAGTGGCGGGTCGGGCCGCGCGGCAAGATCCACCGGCCCGACCGGCTGGTGGTCGACCTCGACCCCGGTGCGCCCGCCGGTCTGGCGGAGTGCGCCGCCGTCGCGCACCTGGTGGCGGACCGGCTCCGCCAGGACGGCCTGGCCACCACCGTGCCGGTGACCTCCGGCAGCAAGGGGATGCAGCTGTACGCACCCCTGCCCGGGACGCAGACCGTGCTGGAGGTCCGGCAGTACGCCCGGGACGTCGCCTACGAGATCGCCGCCGCGCACTCCGGGCTCGTCGTCGCCGTGATGAAGAAGGACGTCCGCGGCGGCAAGGTGCTGATCGACTGGTCGCAGAACCACCCCGCCAAGACCACCATCACGCCGTACTCCCTGCGCGGCCGGGACGTTCCCCACGTGGCGGCACCCCGCTGGTGGGACGAGATCGGGCCGGGTCTGGTGCAGCTGAGCCCTGACGAGGTCGTCGCACGGTACGCCGAGCGCGGCGACCCGTTCGCCTGACCGGCGTTCAGATGGCGGGCCCCGCCCACCTTTGACAACGTGGAGCCAGCCGGGGACAGATCCCGCGACACCGACCCGAAGGAAGACGTCATGGCGCTGCCGAAGTACACCGTCCCGTCCCTCACCCTCCAGCAGGGTGCCGACGTCGCTGCCGTGCTCCAGCAGCGCCTGGACGCCCTGAACGACCTGGCGCTGACGCTCAAGCACATCCACTGGAACGTCGTCGGCCCGCACTTCATCGCGGTGCACGAGATGCTCGACCCGCAGGTGGACGCCGTGCGGCTGATGGTCGACGCCATCGCCGAGCGCATCGCCACCCTCGGCGTCGCGCCGGTCGGCACACCCGGTGCTCTGGTGCAGAACCGCACGTGGGAGGACTACTCGATCGGTCGCGACGGCGCGATCGCGCACCTGGGCGCCCTCGACGTGGTCTACGTCGGCGTGATCGAGGACCACCGCAAGGCGGCCAAGGACGTCGAGGAGATCGACGACGTGACCAACGACCTCCTGGTCGGGCACCTGCACGAGCTGGAGCTGTTCCACTGGTTCGTGCGCGCCCACCTCGAGTCGGCCGGTGGCACGCTGACCACGGGCGACGCCCAGACGGAGAAGACCGCGGCCCGGAAGGCGTCCGCCAAGGACAGCGCGTGACCGTCCCCTCCCACGCCCGGCCCGTCGTCGACACCGGCGGCGGGCCGGTGCTTCGTGCCGCCCGCCCGGGCGGACCCAGCGACGCCTCCACCAACCCGGCCTCGTCCGTGCCGCGCACCCACCTCGCCGCGCGGCTCGAGAACGGGTTCGACCGCGCGGTGGCCCACCAGCTGCGGCGGCGCGGCTGGACCGTGCGGATCGAGCCGTACGCCGGCTACGGCTCGACGGGCTGGGTCCGTGTGCTCGCCCGGACCCTGCTCGCGGCGCCGCACGTCCGGGACGCCG
>NZ_CAURTV010000092.1:0-14630 GCF_963527515.1 uncultured Cellulomonas sp.
CCGTGGACCACGGCCGAGCCGATCGCCACGACGTGGCGCGCCCCGACCGCCCGCGCGGCGCCGAGCACGCGCTGCGTGTGCGCGACGACCGCGGCCTCCCGCTCCCTCCGTCCGGCGGTGCTCGACGGGCCCAGGTCCCCCGCGTGGGCGACGAGCACCACCACCGTGGCACCGGCGAGGACGTCCTCGGGGGAGTCCGCGGGCACCTCGTCGACCGAGCGGACGCTACCGCCCCACGCCGCGGCGGCCACGGCGGAGGCGACGGGCCCACGCCCGACCACGACGACGTCGTCGGCACCCCCGTGCGCTCCGGACGGCGTGCTCCGCCCTGAGCGAATCTGCTCCCCCACCATCCCTCGTTCCCGTGTCCCGCGGTTACCGTGGTCCGCAGCCGGCCCCATCGTCGCAGGAGGTCCACGTGAGCCCCGACAACTCCGCAGTCCCGGGAGCCGATGGTGGCGTGCCCGCCTGGGAGCAGGTGATGCGGGCGATGCTCGGCGACGGCGCCGACGAGGCGATCCGTGAGCTCCAGGAGCGCGGCTTCGATCCCGGTGCGATGGCCGCCGCGTCCGGCCTGCCCGACGACCCGGCCGCGCTGCAGCAGGTCTTCGGCCAGATCCAGGCGATGCTCGCCGCCTCCGGTGACGAGCCCGTCAACTGGCAGATGGCGCACGACCTGGCCCGCCAGCAGGCCGCCGCGGGCGGCGACCCGTCGCTGACCCCCGCGCAGACCCGCCAGGTGCTGGACGCGCTCGCCGTGGCCGAGCTCTGGCTCGACGCCGCCACCGACCTCCCGCCGTCTACGGGCGTGCCGCGCGCCTGGAGCCGCGCCGAGTGGGTCGAGGCGACGCTGCCGACCTGGCGCACGCTCACGGAGCCGGTCGCGTCCTCCCTCTCCTCCGCCCTGGTCGGTGCGCTCGGCGGAGCCCTCCCCGAGTCGCCGGACGAGCTCGGGCTGCCCGGTGGGATCGACCCGACCCAGCTCCTGCGCCAGCTCGGCTCGGCGGTGTTCGGCATGCAGGTCGGCCAGGCGGCGGGCACCCTCGCGCACGAGGTGTTCGGCACCACCGACATCGGCCTGCCCCTGCTGGACCGACCCGCTCCCGCGCTCGTCGCGGCCAACGTCGACGCCTTCGCCGAAGGCCTGGACGCGCCCCTGGAGGAGGTCCGCCTCTTCCTCGCCCTGCGTGAGGCGGCGGCCACCCGCCTGTTCACACACGTCCCATGGCTGCGCGCCCACCTGCTCGCGACCGTCGAGGCGTACGCCCGCGGCATCACGATCGACGCCGACCAGCTCGAGGAGGCGGTCCGCTCCATCGACGTGACCGACACCGCAGCCCTTCAGCAGGCCCTCTCAGGCGGTGTCTTCGCGCCGCACACCACCCCGGCGCAGCAGGCCGCGCTCGAGCGGCTCGAGACGGCGCTCGCGCTCGTCGAGGGCTGGGTCGACGAGGTCACCGCCACAGCTGCCCTCCCCCACCTGCCGCACACCATGGCGCTGCGGGAGATGGTCCGGCGCCGTCGCGCGGCCGGCGGCCCGGCCGAGCAGACCTTCGCCAACCTGGTCGGCCTCGAGCTGCGCCCGCGGCGCCTGCGCGACGCCGCCGCGCTCTGGGCGCAGATCGCCCGGGACGCCGGGACCACCGCGCGCGACGCCGTCTGGGACCACCCCGACCTGCTGCCTGGCACCCAGGACCTCGACGACCCGTCGGGCTACGCGGCGCGCCGGGCCACGGCCGTCGACGAGGCCGCCGAGGTGGACCGCGCGCTCGCCGAGATCCTCGGCGAGGACCCGGACGCCGGTCCCGCGCCCGCCTGACCGCGACTCAGCGCTTGCGCTCGGACCCGAGGTCGTCGAGCTGCAGCTCGAGCTGGCCGAGCGTCTCGTCGTCCGCGTCGGTGGTGAGCTCGACGACGCCGTCCCCGTCCGGCACGACGTCGTCCGGCTCCTCGCTGCCGCCGTCGTCGACCTCGTCCGCCGGCAGGTCCTCGCCTGCTCCGGCCTCCCCCGGCGCCGAGCGCTCACCGGCGTACGCGTAGCCCTCGAGGAACCCCCGCGCCCGTGCGGTCCGCGGGTACGCGTCGAGCTCCGCCCAGAACTCCGGACCGTGCCCGGCGTGCAGCAGGTGGGTCAGCTCGTGCAGCAGCACGTAGTCGAGCACCCATCGCGGCATGCCGCGGACCCGGTCGGAGATCCGGATGGTGCCTTCCGACGGCGTGCACGACCCCCACCGGCGTCCCTGGTTGGTGGACCAGCGGACCGTCGTCGGCGTCGCGCGTCCGTCGAGGTAGCGGGTCGACAGCTCGGTGGCCCGCGACATCAGCTCGTCGTCGGAGGGGCGGCGGCGTCGTTCCTGAGCGGCGAGGCGGGCCACCATCCGGCGCACCCACTCGTTCTCCTGGGATCGCGTGAACCTCGCGGGGATGGCCACGATGGTCCGGTCGCCCTCGCGCCACGCGGTCACCGTGCGCACGCGCTTGCGCGACCGGCGGATCTCGACCTGGGACAGGTCCTGCGTGGGCTGCACACAGGAACGCTAGCGCGCAGCGCCGACGACGCAGGTTCACTCGTCGGCGCACGGCGCGTCCTGCACGATTCCGCGGGCTGTGGGCGTCCGGAGCACTACCGTGGACGTCGCGCGGGCGTCGATGCACCAGCACGGCCGCGCCGCCGGCCGGCGGTTCCCCGGTCCGGTGCACGACACCGAGGGAGGGCCCCATGGCTGAGACGTATGCAGGCGAGTTCTACTGCGTGAAGTGCAAGGAGAAGCGCGAGGCCGAGGGCGACGTCGTCATCTCGGAGTCCGGTCGGAGGATGGCCAAGGCCGTCTGTCCGGTGTGCGGCACCAAGCTCAACCGGATCCTCGGCAAGGCCTGAGCCCCACCACTTCGCCCCAGGGCATCGTCCTCCCCCGAGGACGGTGCCCTTCGGCATGCCCCGAGCTGTGGACGACGCCCACCGGCACGCCGGGTGCGCTGCGAGAGTGACGCACCGTCCGAAGGGGGATCCATGCGACTGCGCGCCGGCCTGCAGGTGCTCCGCCGCACCTCCACCGAGGTCCAGGTGGGCACGGACCCGCGCTGGGCAGTGCGGCTGCCCGACCTCACACCCGCGGAGGTCGACCTGCTGCTCACCGTCGACCCGCGCACGGACCTGACCGACCTCCCGCGCGCGGCCGCTGCGCGAGGGGTCGACGTCGACCGGGCGCAGGCGCTGGTCGCCGCCCTCGTGGACGCCCGGCTCACCCAGGACGGTCCACCCCGGGCAGCGGTGCGCGGCCCGGCGGCGGTCGACGTGGACGTGTGGTCGTTGCTGCGGGCCGACGGGGACGGCGCAGGGCTCGTCCGGGCGCGTGCGGAACGGGTCGTCGCCGTGCTCGGGCTGGGACCCACCGGCCTGGGGATCGCCGTCGGGCTGGCAGCAGCCGGCGTGGGCACGGTCCTGGTGGACGACGAGCGTCCCGTGCGGTCGACGGACGTCGGCGTCAGCGGGTACCGGTGGGCCGACGCCGGCTCCGCCCGGCAGCGCGTCGCCACCAGGCTCCTGCGCGACGTCGCTCCGGACGTGTCGACCGCCGCTGAGCGGCCCGCGGACATCGTGGTGCTCGTCGAGGACGGCGTCGCGGATCCCCTGCGCGGGCCGGTGCTCGTGGCCGGCGGCACGCCGCACCTGTCCGTCGTCGTCCGACAGGCCGACACGGTCGTCGGACCGCTCGTCGTGCCTGGTGTCGGCCCGTGCCTGCGCTGCCTGGACCTGCTGCGGACCGATGCCGACCCCTCCTGGCCGACGATCGCCGCGCAGCACCGCCCGGTCGCTCTCGGCGGCGAGCCGGGGGTGGTCGCCACGGTCTGCGCCGGGCTCGGCGCGTCGGCCGTGCTCGCGCAGCTCGACCGAGTCCCGGGGCTCGCGCCGGGGGCGACCTTCGAGGTCGCGCTGCCGGACGCCGTCCCCCGCCGACGCACGTGGGCGGTGCACCCCGAGTGCGGGTGCACCGCCCTCCCGGCGTCGCTGGTGGGCGCGCCGGGCTGAGTCGACCGTCAGGCCGCCGGGACGGCGTTCTTCCGGGGACGTCCGCGACCACGCTTGGTCGCGACCACCACACCGCCGACGAACACCTCGCCGCCCCAGACCCCCCACGGCTCGGCACGCTCGACGGCGCCGGCCAGGCAGCCCTCGATGAGCGGGCACTCGCGGCACAAGGCCTTGGCCTGCTCGACCTCGGCCGTCCGCTCGGCGAACCAGAGCTCGGGGTCGTTGGACCGGCACGGGATGAAGTCGGCGACGAGCTGGTCGAACGTGTGGCGGTCGTCGGTCGTCGAAGTGCTGTCGGTGAGGGGCCACGCGCCGGATCCGCCCTGGTTCACCGTGTCGAGCAGCGTCGTGAGCCGCACGATGTCCTCCTGATGTCCTTGCTGGTGAGCGTGTTGCGTCGGTGCCGGACCGACTGCCAACCCGTCCCACCCGGTACATCGGGAGAAACAGAAAGGCCGCGGGTCCGAGTTCGGACTCCGCGGCCTGGTACCTCTGTCGAGGTCAGAGCATGGGAGTCCGGATGAGCTGCGTGCGGGGATCGGTCGCTGTGCGACGCTTCGACCCGCCGGTGAGCTCGAGGGCGCTACCGCCGATGGGCGCAGCGATCCCCTGGAACCAGAACGTGGTGGGCGCGACAGATCGCGGGAGGAACGCCTCGGCGTTCCGCATCTCGATCTCGTGGTTCTCCATCAGTGCACCCACCTCCTCTCCGGTTCGGACCCTCGCCTCTCGGCGCGATCCCTCAACAAGGACGTCGCCCACCCTAGGACCGGGCTCGTGGGGCGGACAACCGATTTACCGAAGATTCCTCGAGAAACTTCTGGCGACCCTCGAACGGGTCAGCGGGCGGGCTCGCGGACGGTCGCGCGCACCACGTCCAGGACGTCCTCGCCGATGTCCGCGAGGGTCATCGGGCCGACCCCGCGCACGCTGCCCAGCTCCTCGAGCGTGCTCGGGCACCGCTCGGCGACGGCGCGGATGGTGGCGCTGGTCAGGACGGACGCCGGCTGACGTCTGACCTCGGCCGCGTGCGCGTCGCGCCAGGCCGTCAGCGAGTCGACGACCGCCTGCTGCCGCGCGTCGAGGTCGCGGCGCGGGACACCCGGCCGGCGGCGCTCGTCGGGCCAGAGGTCGGTGAGGAAGCGCGACACCCCGCGGGTGGCTCGCGCCCTCGGGTGGCGTGCCCGGGAGTACGACAGCTGGAGGTGCTCGCGCGCCCGCGTGATGCCGACGTACAGGAGGCGCCGCTCCTCGGCCACCCCGGCGTCCGTCTGGGCCTGGACCGTCGGCAGCAGGCCCTCGGAGAGACCGACGAGGAACACCGCGTCCCACTCCAGTCCCTTGGCTGCGTGCAGGGAGGCGAGGGTCACGCCCTCGACGGTGGGTGCGTGCTGCGCCGCGGCGCGCTCGTCGAGCTCGGCCACGAGGTCGCTGACCGTCGGCGGTCCGCTGCCGCTCGGCGGTGCCGCCGCGAGGGCGTCGCCGAGCGTGACCAGCGCCTGGAGCGCGTCCCAGCGCTCACGGGCGGCTCCCCTGCCCTCCGGCGGGGTGTCCGTCCAGCCGGCGTTGCGCAGGATGTCCCGGACGGCGTCCGGCATCGGCAGGTCCGGGTCCACCGCGCGGGCGCCCCCACGCAGCAGGACCATCGCCTTGCGCACGTCCGCGCGGGCGAAGAACCGCGCGTTGCCGCGTACCTGGTACGGGATCCCACGGTCCGCCAGCGCCGCCTCGAACGCCTCCGACTGCACGTTGGTGCGGTACAGCACCGCGATCTCCGCAGGCGACACGCCCCCGCGGACGAGGGCAGCGATCGCGTCGGTGACACCGGCCGCCTCGGAGTCGTCGTCGGGGTAGGTCACGTAGGTGGCGTCGGGACCGTCAGGCCGCTGCGCGCGCAGCTCCAGGGGGACCGGGCCGCCCGCCCTGCGGGACGCGTGCATGACGTGGTTGGCCAGCGCGACGACCTGCGGGGTCGAGCGGTAGTCACGGACCAGCTGCACGGTGGTGGCGCGCGGGTACGTCGTGGTGAACGACGTGAGGTGGTGGGCGGAGGCGCCGGCGAACGAGTAGATGGTCTGGCTCGGGTCGCCGACGACGCACAGCTCCTGCCGGCCCCCGAGCCACTGGTCGAGCAGGTACTGCTGCAGCGGGCTGACGTCCTGGTACTCGTCGACCACGAAGTGCTGGTACTGCTCCCGGACCGAGTCCGCGACGTCGCGGCGCTCGGCGAGCATGGCGGCGAGCAGGAGCAGCACGTCCTCGAAGTCGATGACCCCCTGCTGGTCCTTCGCCGACTCGTACGCCGCCATCAGGCGGGCGACCGACTGCGGGTCGATGCCCGCCGGGCCGGGTCGGTCCGTCGCGGCGGCCGCCCTGGCGTAGTCGTCGGACGTGACGAGCGAGACCTTGGCCCACTCGATCTCCGAGGCGAGGTCGCGCACGCTCTCCCGGTCGGTCTCGATGCCGACCAGCTGCGCCGCGTGCGCGATGAGCTTGACCTTCTGCTCGAGGATCCGCGGCGGCGGACCGCCGACCACCTTGGGCCAGAAGAAGCCCAGCTGGCGCAGGGCCGCCGCGTGGAACGTCCGGGCCTGGACCCCCGAGGCGCCGAGCAGGCGAAGGCGCGTCCGCATCTCTCCGGCGGCCCGCGCGGTGAAGGTCACGGCCAGCACGTTGGCCGGCCGGTACGCGCCCACCTGGATGCCGTAGGCGATGCGGTGCGTGATCGCCCGCGTCTTGCCCGTGCCCGCCCCCGCCAGCACGCGCACGGGTCCCCGCAGGGTGGTGGCGACGGCACGCTGCTCGGGGTCGAGGGCGTCCAGGAGGGCTTCGGCGGACATCGGGCACAGTCTCGCAGCACCTGCCGACACCCCGTCGCCGGCTGTGCGCAGCGGGTACCGTCTCCCGTCCGCACGATCCTGGGAAGATCCCCCGCGGCGACGATGTTGATGCCTAGGGCGACGATCTTGCCCCACGACCACGACGACCACCCGAGGACCGATGACCACCCAGACCCTGCCCGAGACCGGCACGATCACCATGTACTCCACCAGCTGGTGCGGGTACTGCCGTCGGCTCAAGACGCAGCTGGACTCCGCGGGGATCGGCTACACCGAGGTGAACATCGAGGAGCACCCGGACGCGGCCGCCCTGGTCGAGACCCTCAACGGCGGCAACCAGACGGTCCCGACGGTCGTGTTCCCGGACGGCTCGGCGGCCACCAACCCGTCGTTGGCACAGGTGCGCGACCGGCTCAGCTGAGCGGTCCGCCGAACCACTCCTCCACCAGCGCCCGGGCGATCGACGCCGGCCCCGGCGGGACGACCTCGCCGGTCCGCACCGCCTCCGTCAGCTCGGCGCGGGAGAACCACCGCGCCGCCGTGAGCTCGACGCCGTCCACCGTCACGTCGGTCGACGTCGCGTCGGCGCGGAACCCGACCATGAGCGACGCCGGGAACGGCCACGGCTGGCTGCCCCGGTAGGACACGTCGCCGACGAGCACCCCCGTCTCCTCCGCCACCTCGCGCCGGACCGCGTGCTCGAGCGACTCCCCCGCCTCGACGAAGCCGGCGAGGGTCGAGTACCGGCCCTCGGGCCAGTGCGCGGCGTGCCCGAGCAGGATCCGGTCGTCGGCGTCGACGACCGCCATGATCACCGCGGGGTCGGTCCGCGGGTAGTGCTCCGAGCCGTCGACCACGCACACGCGCGACCAGCCGGACTGGGCCACGCGCGTCTCGGCCCCGCAGCGTGGGCAGCGCGGGTGCCGGGCGTGCCACGCGTCGAGCGCGACGGCCGTCGTGGCCAGCCCGGCCTCCGCCGCGGTCAGCTGCGCGCCGATGTCCCGCAGCGCGGTCCACGCCAGCCCGTCCGGCAGCACGGGCGGCACGGCCGGTTCCGTGCCGGCGGGTGCGGTGTGCACCAGGACGTCCGACGCCTCGCCCAGCCGCGGCACCGGGCGCCGCTGGGCCACCCGACGAGCCAGGTACGCCGGGCCGGTGCCGTCGCGACCGAGCAGCAGCCAGGCCTCGTCGTCGGCCGGCAGCAGGCTCGCCACCTGTGCCGGCTCCAGCAGCGCGACCGTCGGACCCGGGGCGGTGACCACCGCGGCGTCGCAGACCAGCAGGACGCGGGTGGCGCTGTCGGCGATCGCGTCCTGGAGGAACCCGTCCTGGGTGCGCAGCAGCGCCGCACGGTCGACGCCGGCACGGGACAGCGGGAGGTCATCCGGAACGATCACGCCGGTCACCGTACGCGGGGACGTGCGGGCGGGCCCGAGGAGAGCGGGAGCGACCGGACCAATCGGACGAAGACACGCCGCGCGGCTGGCCCGGCACCGTTCGGTGGCCTGCCTATCCTTGGGCCTGTGGTTCGATCCCCTCTCGCCCTGGCCGCGCTGGCGACCGTCGCCGTCCCGGGACTCGACGCGTTCGACGTGCGGCGGCCCGCCCAGCCCGGGGCCGACTACGACACCGCGGTCGTCATCGACGCCCACCGCAGCCGCTGGGTGGTCCGTGCGCCGCAGCATGCTGCCGCCGGCGCTGCCCTCGAGGCCGAGGTCGTCCTGCTGGCCATGCTGGCGGAGGAGGCCCAGCGCGGGAGGCTGCCGTTCGCGGTGCCCGCCCCCGTCGGGTTCGCTCATCTGCCCGAGGGCGGCCGCGCAGCCGTGCACGCCGAGATCCCCGGCGACGCGCTCCGGCTCGACCGCCTGGCCCCCGGGCCCGGCCTCGCGGCCGCGCTCGGTCGCGCCATCGCGGCGGTGCACGAGCTGCCCCCCGCGATCGTCGAGAACGCCGGGCTGCCCGCGTACGACGCCGGCGAGTACCGGCAGCGCCGGCAGGCCGAGGTCGACGAGGCCGCGCGGACCGGCAAGGTCCCGCCCGCGCTGCTGCGGCGGTGGGAGGAGCGGCTGGAGGACGTCGCCCTCTGGCGCTTCCGCCCCACCGTGGTGCACGGCGACCTCACCGCCGACCGGGTCCTGGTCCGGGGCGAGTCCGTCACCGGCCTCCTGCACTGGGGCGACGCCTGCGTGGCCGACCCCGCCGACGACCTCGCCTGGCTGCTGGTCGCCGCCCACCCGGACGTCACGGACTCGATCATGGAGGCGTACCAGCTGCGCCGCACGGAGCTCACCGACCCGCACCTCACCGAGCGCGCCCTGCTCGCCGGCGAGCTCGCGCTGGCCCGGTGGCTGCTCTACGGCGTGCGCTCGCAGGACGCCGAGATCGTCGCGGATGCGGTCGCCATGCTCGAGGACCTGGACGCCCACACCCGCGAGGACGCCGACGCGGAACCACTGCTGGCCTGACCGACCCACCCGTCGGAGGCGCGGCTGAGGCGCCGGGCCGGTCAGTCGGTGTCGAAGAGCGTCGGGGCGGCCGGGCGCCGCACCGGCGTCGCGTTCTGGGCCTCCCAGCCCGGGCGCCGCCGGGCCGCGGCGTTGGACCTGCCGCCGCGCCGGTTGACCCGCGGGGCGACGGCACCGGCTCCCTGCGGGCCGTCCGCCGACGTCGCCGCGCGCAGCAGGCCGGTGATCTCGTCCTCGTCCAGCAGGCGCTCGGGGTAGACGGTCACGCCCGCGCCGACGTAGCAGAACGCGGCGCGCACGCGGTCGAGCGGGGTGCCCGTCCAGCGCGACCAGGCCAGCCGGTAGACGGCGAGCTGGAGCTCACGCGACGCCCGCGCGGCGTCGTCCTTCGGCGGGGCTCCCGTCTTCCAGTCGACGACGACCACGGCCGGCTGGTCCCCGGGGAGCGTCGGGTCGGCCTCCGGGTCGGGGAAGACCGCGTCGATGCGGGAGCGCAGCACGTAGCCGTCCACCGAGATCTCGATGTCCACCTCGACCGCGACGGGCGAGCGGTCCGCCCACCCGGTGGCCAGGAACGCCTCCCGCAGCGCGCGCTCGTCCAGGTCGAGCGTCGCCGAGTCGTCGTCCGCACCCGGCAGGGCGTCCACGTCCACCAGCGACGCGCTGCCGTACCAGCCCTCGACCCAGGCGTGGAACCGTGTCCCCCGCCGGGCCTGCGGCGACGGCTCGGCCGGCACCGGTCGGCGCAGGTGCCGGGCGAACTCTGCCGGCCCGGCCTGGAGGCGGACCAGCGCGGACGCCGACAGGTGCGCGGGGAGCTCCACGTCCCCCGAGGGGGTCCGCACGCGTTCGCGCTCGGCCAGCAGCCGGTCCGCCAGGACCTCCCAGCGGTGGTTGGCGCCCGCTGCTGCGCCGGCCGGGTGTTCGGCGTCCTGGGCCATGGCCGCGAGGACGCGCGCCGCCGCCTCCTCGACGTGCGGGCGACGCGTGGGTCCGCCGTCGGCCCCGAACGGGTCCGCAGGCCAGGTGGCCGTGAGCACGAGCGAGGCACGCGGGTTCGTCGCGACGTCCTGGGGCGCCTCCTCCCAGCCCGTCGTCTCCACGAGACCCGCCTCCGCGAGCTCGGTGAGGAACGTCGAGACCTTGCGCACGCGCGTGCCGTCCCCCCACCAGGCCGCGGTGAGCAGCAGGTCGGAACGGGCTCGGGTGAGGGCCACGTACGCCAGCCGCCGCTCCTCGGCCACCTGGTGGTCGCCCGCCTCCAGGACGAACCGGCGGCGGCGATCCTCGAGGTCCTTGGGGTCCGCGGCGCCGGCGTAGGCGAGCTCGGGCAGGTCGTGGCGGTCGCCGCGCAGCGGGTAGGGAAGGGAGCCGAGACCGGTGAGCCACGCCGAGTCCTTGGGTCCGTCCTTGCCCTGGGTCGCGGTGGCCGGCAGTCCGCCGTCGACCAGCCCGGCGACCGCGACGACGTCCCACTCCAGGCCCTTGGCCGCGTGCACCGTGATGAGCTGCACCGCGTCGGGGTCGGGCTCGCTGACCGGCATGTCCAGGCCGTTCTCCCGGGAGTCAGCCGCCTCCAGCCACGCCAGGAAGCCGCCGAGCGTGGGGTGGTCGGCCGAGCGGGCGAACTCGACGGCCACGTCCCGGAACGCGTCCAGCTGCGCCCGGGCACGGCCCGGCGACGTCCTGGCCCGCGCCGCGACCTCGATGTCGAGCCCCAGCAGCCGTTCGGCCTCGCCCACCAGCTCGGGCACGGACAGGTAGGTGTGCGACCGCAGGACGCGCAGCGTCGCAGCGAGGTCGGCGAGCCGCGCGCGGCCGACCGCGCTGAGCGTCCGCCCGGTGTGGCTGGTCCAGCCGTCCGCCGGGAGCTCGGTGATGGCGTCGAGCGCGTCCACGATGCTGCGCTCGTCGACCGCGTCCGCCTCGACGACGACCCCGTCCTCACCGGGGGGCTCCTCGCCGCGGGGGCCCCGTGCCCGGCGCCCTCCTGCGTGCCGCGCCGCCAGCTCACCGGACCAGGCCGCGAGCGCGTGCAGGTCCGAGGCACCCAGCCGCGTGCGGGCGCCGGTCAGCAGGCGCATGAGGGCGTCGCCGCGGGACGGGTCGTGCGCGGTCTGCAGGAGGGCGACGAGGTCGACCACCTCGGGCGCCGACAGCAGCCCGCCCAGGCCGACGACCTCGACCGGCAGCCCGGCGTCGCGCAGCGCCCGGCGCAGGGGCTCGAACTGCGACCGCTTGCGGCAGAGCACCGCGGCGGTCACCCGCTCCCGCCCCGGTCGGGCGGGCTGCCACCGCTCGCGCACGAAGGTCGCGACCGCACGGGCCTCGTCCTCGACCGTCTCCGCGACGTGGGCGTGCACCGTGCCCTCACCCGCGCCCGGCCGCGAGGCGAGCACCGGCACGGTGACCCGGGTGGCGGCCGCCCGCAGCGGTGCCGCCACGTGGTTGGCCGCGGCGAGGACCGACCGGTCGTTGCGCCATGAGGTCGACAGCAGGTGGACGTCGGCCGGTGACCGCGTCCCGTCCGGGTGCATCTGCGGGAACGACGTCGGGAACCCCTCCAGGCCGCCCGCGCTGGCCCCGCGCCACCCGTAGATCGACTGGTGCGGGTCCCCCACGGCGGTGACCGGGTGGCCGCCGCCGAAGAGCGCGCCGAGCAGGGTCAGCTGGGCGTAGGACGTGTCCTGGTACTCGTCGAGGAGCACGACGCGGAACCGGTGGCGCTCGCCCGCACCCACCTCCGGGACGTCGATGGCCAGCCGCGCGGCCAGTGCCACCTGGTCGCCGAAGTCGATCGCGTCCCCGGCCCGCTTGCGCGACCGGTACTCCGCGACGAGGTCGAGCACCCGGACCCGCTCCCCCAGCGAGCGCACCAGCTTCCTGATCTCGGCGTACGGCTCGCGCGGCGGCGTGCCGGCCGGCGTCTCGGCGAGCGCCTCGATGATTTCCTCGATGCCGGAGCGCGCCTGCGCCGCGTCGAGCAGGTGCTCGTCGAGCGCCCCCGACAGGGTCAGCACCGCCTCGATCACCGTGGAGGTCGCGGCGTCGGTGTCGAGGTCGTCGCTCCACGCCTCGACCACCTCGGAGGCGAGCTGCCACTGCGCCGCCTCCCCGAGCAGCCGGGCGGACGGGTCCAGCCCGAGCCGCAGCGCGTGGTCCGCCACGAGCGACGCCGCGTAGGAGTTGTAGGTCGAGATCGTCGGCCGCGCCAGCCCGGCGAGCCCGTCGGTCCGCGCCAGGTCCACCGTGCCCCCGAGGACGACCCCCTCGGCGGCCGCGGCGCGGGCGAGGGTGCGCAGGCGCTTGCGCACGCGCTCGGCGAGCTCCCCGGCAGCCTTGCGCGTGAAGGTCAGGCCCAGCACCTGGTCGGGCGTCACGATGCCGTTGGCCAGCAGCCAGACGACGCGCGCGGCCATGGTCTCCGTCTTGCCCGACCCGGCGCCGGCCACCACGAGGGACGGCTCCAGAGGCGCCTCGATCACGATCCGCTGCTCCGGCGTGGGCGGCGGCTGGCCGACCAGGGCGGCGATCTGGGCCGCGGACAGGTGGGGTGTCATGCGACCACCTGCCCGCCCTCGCCGCGGACCGGGCACGAGCGCCGCACGGGGCAGCGGTCGCACAGGTCGTTGGCGGTCGCGACGAACGTCGACGCCGCCATGCGGTCCGCCACCTGGTCCACCAGCGTGCGCGCCCAGCTGGGGCCGTCGACCTCCGGCCCGAGCGGTTCCTGCGCACGCGTCACGGCCGTCGCGCCCGTGCCGAGGAAGACGAGGTGCGCGCCGCCGCTGGTCGTCCCCTCCGGCAGCCCGTCGAACGCGCCGGCGTCGACCGCCAGCTGGTACGCACCGAGCTGCGGGTTCTCCGCGGCCTTGCTCACGCTCGGCGGGCTGGCCCCCGTCTTCAGGTCCACCACCCGCACCACCGGCCCCGCGGGGTCGTCCTGCAGCAGCTCGATCCGGTCGACCGACCCCCGCAGCGCCGCCCGGTCGGTGTCCACGGCGAACGCGCCCTCGACCAGCAGCGGCTCGCCCGCCGTCCGCAGGTACTCGGCCAGCCGGTGGACCATGGCGTCCGCCTTGCGCCGGGTGGCCAGCGCCGGCCAGCCGGCGCCGAGCCCCAGCTCTGCCCAGCGTCGGTCGAGCGCCGCGGACAGCTCCGCCTCGGTGCCGCGGGGGTGCTCCTGGGCGATCGCGTGCAGGAGGGTGCCCAGGCTCTGCCCCCCGCTCGCCGACGACGTGCCGCCGGCCGCCTCCAGCGCCCACCGCAGGGCGCAGCGCTGGGCGGTCTCGACCTTGGACGGCGACACCGGCACCCGCGCGTCCGCCTCCCACAGCGGTGCGTCGCTGGACGGTGCCGCCAGCCCGTACCACTGCGCGGGGTCGGCGCCGGGGACGTCGGCGGCGGCCAGCCGGGCGAGCGTGCGTGCCGCGACGGGGTCCGGCTCACTGCCGTCGAGGGCCGCCTGCTCGAGGTGCGCGCGCAGCTGGGCGACCAGCCCGCGCAGGTCGAGCGGCGCCGGGACGCTGGTCCGGCGGGTGTCCACCTCGTCGTCCGAGGGCTCGACGAGGTCGAGGAACGGGGAGGGCTGGTGGTCGGCGTCGTCCACCGCCGTGACCAGCAGCGAGCGCCGGGCGCGTGAGCACGCGACGACGAAGGAGCGCTGCTCGTCCGCGAGCACCGCGTCGCGCGCGGCGGCCGCGGCGTCGGCGTCGTCGGTGGTGCCCGGCACCGCGCGGCCGGCGACCAGGTCGACGAGGGCCTGGGCACCGAGCAGCGAGTCGCGCAGCCGCAGGTCCGGCCACGACCCCTCCTGGACCCCCGCGACCACGACGACGTCCCACTCCCGCCCGGCCGCCCCCGCCGGGGTCAGCACCTGCACCGACGCGCGTCGGGCGCGCGCGGCCAGGGAGTCCGAGGGGAGATCCTGGGCCTGCAGCCAGTCGACGAAGGCTCCAGGGGTGGAGCGAGGCATCCGGTCGACGAACGTCTCCGCCGCGCGGAACAGGGCCAGGACCGCGTCCAGGTCCCGGTCGGCACGCTCCCCGGAGGCGCCACCCGCGAGCGCCGACCGCCGCCAGGGCTCGGCCTGCTCGGCCGCCCTCCACAGCGCCCAGAGCACTGTCTGCGCATCGGCACCGACCACCGTCGCCGCGTCACGCCCGTCGCTCAGGACGCGCGCGAGCCGGGCGAGGGGACGTGCGCCGGCGGGCAGCGCAGCCGCGTGGCCGTCCGCAGCGAGCGCCTCGACCAGCAGGGCGTCGCTGGTCCGCCCACCGCCCTCGCCGAGCT
>NZ_CAURTV010000093.1:0-14574 GCF_963527515.1 uncultured Cellulomonas sp.
GGCGCCACGGCGAGGGCGGCACCGACGACGCCCACGAGGGCGAGGAGCGGCTGGTGCAGGACCGCCGCCAGCGTGACCGAGCCCACCAGCGGGGTCAGCCAGCCGGCCACCGCCGGAGCTCGCTGCTCCTCACGCGGCTCCTGCTGACGCCCCTCCTCAGCGCCGCGGCGGCGCACCTCCATCGTGGTCGCCCCGACCTGCCAGGGCGTGCCGGTGCGCCGCAGCCACCAGCGGTGCCCGCCGGCGGCACGCACGTGCACCCGGCCGCGGCGGTGGCGCAGCTCGACGTGACCCATGGTGGGGTCGGCGACCGGCAGGTCGACGAGGGGCGAGCCGATCGGTCCGGGCCACCCGACCCGTACCGTGGCGCCCGGCGGGAGGGCCAGCACCCCGCCGCAGTCCGGGCCGGCGGTGACCGCGACGTGCGCGTCCGCGCGCAGGGCAGCCTGCGTCACGGAGGGCGGGCCCGGCTCGGCGCGCAGCACGCAGCCGTCGACGAGCGGCGGCTGGCCGACCAGGTGGTCGTCGGCGAGCGGGACCTCGTCCACGCACACGCACCCGCGGGCGTCGACCCACCCGGTATGGCCCGTGAGCCGCGCGAGCAGCGGACGCAGGGTCGCCACCGAGGTGCCGGACTGCGCCTCGACGTCTGTGCGGACGAGGGTTCGGCCACGCGCCGGGTCCGGGTGCAGCAGGCTCAGGCGCATCGGACGACGATCGCCGCCCCGCGCGTGCGGGACGGCGATCGTCGTGGTGCCGGGGGACCGGGTGGTCCGCCCACAGGCCCGCTGGTCGGGTCAGTCGACAGCGAGCGCCGCCACGGGGGAGGTGCGCGCGGCGGCCCGTCCGGGCAGGACCGACGCGAGCAGCCCTGCGCCGAGGGCGACCACCAGGAGCAGCGCCAGGTCCCGCCAGGGGATGACGAGCATGACGTCCCCCACCTCGCCGAACACGATCACCGCTCCGGCCCAGCCGTACAGGAGGCCGAGCCCCGCACCGAGCACCGCACCGACGCCCGCGATGAGCATCCCCTCGACGGCGAGCATCACCCGCAGCTGGCGCCGCGACAGCCCGATCGCCCGCAGGGTCGCCGACTCGCGCCGCCGCTCGAGCACCGAGAGCGACAGGGTGTTGGCCACGCCGATGAGGGCGATGACCACGGCGACCCCCAGGAGCCCGATGACGATCGCGAGGAGCGTGTCGATCACCTGCTCGTACCCGGCCCGCTCGGCACCGGCGCTGCTCACCTCTGCCGGGGTGTCGGGCAGCGCGGCCCGGACGTCCTGGAGCACGAGCGCGGCGTCCGCCGCAGGGTCGAGGCTGACCCAGAGGACCGAGACGGGCGCCTGCGGTGCCAGCGCGTCGAGCGTCGTCGGCGTGACGAGGGAGTACAGGCCGCCCAGGTCGCTGACGACGGGGTCGAGCGTGGTCGTCGACCCTCCGGGCGCCGGCGTCGAGTCGTCCCACGCCTGCGCGAACGCGGTCGCCGGTGTCGGGCCCTCGGGGGCCTGCTCGGCGAGGCCCTTCGGGAGGAGCACGACGCCGTCCGCGAGGCCCTGCGCCGTGGTCGGGTCGCGCAGGACGTCCGTGGGGGAGCCCGTCGCCGGAGCCGCCGCCCAGATCCAGACGTCGCCCAGCTGGACGGACGCCACGCGCATCTCCAGCACCGTGTCGATGCCACTGACCCCCTCCACCGCCGGGGTCACGTCGGCCGACAGTGCCGGGTCGTCCCCCTGGACGGTGCCGTCGACCACCAGGTCCACGGGGTACTGCTCGTCGAGCTCCTGGGCGAGCGACACCCGGGCGCTGGCGGCGCCCGTGCTCATCATCGCCACCAGGGTCACGCCGATGAGCAGGGCGGCGCTGGTGGCGGCCGTCCGGCGCGGGTTGCGGACCGTGTTCGCGGCCGCCAGCCGGGCGCTGGTGCCGGTGCGCGCCAGCGCGCGTCCGGCCAGCGCGACGACCTTCGGCACCCAGAAGACGGCGCCGACGAGCACCCCGACGAACGACAGGGCGCCGGCGAGGACTCCCACGCCGAGCAGCAGGTTGGGGTCGGCGCGGCCGGTGCTGGCCAGCACCGTGGTGAGCAGCATGACCCCGACGCCACCGAGCATCAGGAGCACGGCCGCGCCCAGGCGGACCTTGCCGCCGCGCGCCGTGACGGCGGGGGCGTCGACCGGACGGAGCGCCGCGATCGGGGAGACCCGGGTGGCCTCGCGAGCCGGCACCAACGAGGCGAGGACCGTGACGAGCGTGCCCACGACGAGGGGCAGCAGGACCACCGGGACGGTCACCTGGATCGTGCCCGGCAGCGGGACGCCGAGGTCGAGGCGCCCCAGCACCAGGAGAGCGGCCTGGGCGAGGCCCATGCCCAGGGCGAGCCCGGCCGCGGACGCCACCGAGCCCAGGATCGCCGCCTCCAGCAGCACCGAGCGGCGCAGCTGGCTCTTGCCGGCACCCACGCACCGCAGCAGGGCGAGCGTGCGGGTGCGCTGCGCGACGAGGACCTGGAACGTGTTGGCGATGACGAGCGCGGCGACCAGCAGCGCCACGGCGGCGAACCCGAGCACGACGGTCACCAGCACGTTGCCGCCGTCGGAGAACTCGGAGATCGACCGGGCCGCGGACTCGTCCTTGGTCAGCGCCTCGGCGTCGGGGACCAGGGGTGCGACCACGTCGCGCAGGGCCAGCGGGCTGGTGCCGGGGTCCGCGGCGACGAGCGTCTTGGAGCCCAGCTCGGTCAGCGAGTCGACCTCGTACCAGCGCAGCAGGTCCTCCGCCGTGACGAGTCCCGCGCCCCCGGACTGCGACCAGGCGCCCGACGGGTCCGACGCGATGCCCGTCACGACGACGTCGTCGAGCGCCGGCCGCCAGACCCTCTCGGCCTCGTCGACCCCGTCGTCGGTCGTCCCGGCCGTCTCGGCGTCCGCCGGCTCGGAGGTGCTCCACCGGACCTGCACCTCGTCGCCGACGCCGACACCGAGCGCCTCCGCCGTCGAGGCGGGCAGGGCGATCTCGCCCGCCGACGTCGGCACGGTGCCGGACTCGACCGCGAGCGAGGCCAGCCGGGGGTCGTCGGTGGTGGTCAGCATGAGCTGCCAGCGGCTGGTGCCGCCCTTGCGGATCTCGATCCCGCTGGGCGCCAGCACGTCGGCGGCCTGCACCTGCGGCAGGGCGCGGACGTCGTCGAGCTGTGCCTGGCTGAGGTCACCGCTCAGCACGAGGTCGGCGTCCGCGTACGTCGCGGTGACCGCGTCGTAGCCGGTGCGGGTGATGACGTTGCCGGCCAGCAGCGTGGTGGCCAGGAACGCCGTGCCGATGGCGATCGCGATGGCGGCCGCGGTGAGGCGGCCGAGGCTGCGGCGCATCTGCGCCAAGGTCAGTCGCAGCATCAGAGCGCCGCCGGCTGGTCGAGCGTGCGGAGGGCCTCGAGGCCGGTGAGCACGGACTCCGGCGTCGGGTCGGCGATGTCGCCGGCGATCCGGCCGTCGGCCAGCAGCACCACACGGTCCGCGTACGCGGCGGCCGTCGGGTCGTGCGTGACCATGATGACCGTGCGTCCCAGCTCGCGCACCGAGCGGCGCAGGAAGCTGAGCACCTCCGCGCCTGAGCGCGAGTCGAGGTTGCCCGTGGGCTCGTCGGCGAAGACGACCTCGGGCCGGGCGATGAGGGCGCGGGCGATCGCGACCCGCTGCTGCTGGCCGCCGGAGAGCTCGGCCGGCCGGTGCGTCAGGCGCTGGCCCAGCCCGAGCGTGGAGACCAGGGTGTCGTACCAGCCCTGGTCGACCGCCGTGCCCGCCAGCTCGAGCGGCAGGAGGATGTTCTGCTCGGCGGTGAACATGGGCAGCAGGTTGAAGCTCTGGAACACGAACCCCACCCGGTCGCGGCGCAGGCGGGTCAGCGCGCCGTCGTCCAGCGCCGTGATCTCGGTGTCGCCCAGCCGCGCGGTGCCCGCGGTGGCCTGGTCCAGGCCCGCCAGGACGTGCATGAGCGTCGACTTGCCGGAGCCGGAGGGGCCCATGATCGCGGTGAAGGCGCCGGCCGCGAAGTCGACGTCGACACCGTCGAGCGCCCGCACCTCGGCGGCCCCCTGCCCGTAGACCTTGGTGAGGGACCGGGCGCTGACGGCGACCGGTGACCCAGCCGGCACGCGCGGCTGGTCCTCGTCGATCGGGCGGAAGACAGTGGTGTCCACGAGATGCTCCTTCGAGGGCGTTGATGACGCTCACGACGCTACGGAGCGGTCCGGACCCCGCACATCAGGCCCCGGGCTGGTGCTCCGTCATCCCGTGGACCGACACGGCCTCCGCGACCCTAGGAGCCCGGCCGGACCAGCCCGGTCTCGTACGCCACGACGACAGCCTGCACGCGGTCGCGGGCGTGCAGCTTGGCCAGGATGCGGCCCACGTGGGTCTTGACGGTGGCCTCCGCGACGAACAGGTCCGAGCCGATCTCGGTGTTCGACCGGCCGCGCGCCATGAGCAGCAGCACCTCGCGCTCGCGGTCCGTGAGCTCGGCGACCGCGAGCCGCGCGGGGTCCGTCGGTGCCCCGGGCTCCTCGGGGGGCAGGGCGGTCACCAGGTGCTCGAGCAGCCGCTTGGTGCTCGACGGCGCGATCACGGCGTCGCCGGCGTGCACCGTGCGGATGGCGCCGAGCATCTCCTCCGGCGGTGCGTCCTTGAGCAGGAAGCCGCTGGCGCCCGCCCGGATGGCCGCGAGCACGTACTCGTCGAGGTCGAACGTGGTCAGGACGATGACCCGGGGCGCCGGGGAGTCGGCCGTCGCCCGCGCGGTGATCTGCGCCGTGGCGGTGAGGCCGTCCATGGTGGGCATGCGGACGTCCATCAGCACGACGTCGACGGGTCCGGTGGCCGTCCGTGCGGCGGGATCGAGCGCGCGCACCGCCTGCGCCCCGTCGCCCGCCTCGAGCACGACCTCCAGGTCCGGCTGCGAGTCGATCACCATCCGGAACCCGGCGCGGACCAGCTGCTGGTCGTCGACGAGCGCGACGCGGATCGGTCCGGCGGTCATCGGGCGTCCTCGTCCTGGGTGCTCGGCACGGGTGGGGTCCTCTCGTCGGTTCGGGTTCCGGTTCCGGTGGCGGTGGAGTGCTGGTCGGCGGGGGTCGGGAGCCGGGCGCGGACGCGGAACCCGCCCCCCGGACGTGGCCCGGCGGCTACCGTGCCCCCGAACATGGTGGCCCGCTCCCGCATCCCGACCAGCCCCTGACCGAGGCCGTCGGCGTCCGCCGAGGCCCCGCGGCCGTCGTCGCTGACCTCGAGCACGATGCTGTCCGGGAGCCACTGCACCAGCACGGTGACCAGCGGGTCGGGCCCGGCGTGCTTGAGCACGTTGGTCAGCGCCTCCTGCGCGATGCGGTAGACCGTCAGCCCGGCGCCGGGCGGGAGGTTGCGGGGCTCGCCCATGCGCACGAGCGACGCGCGCAGCCCGCTCGCGCGGACCTGGTCGACGAGGGCCCCGATGTCCGACTCCGCCGGCTGCGGGCTGACCCCGGCGGACGGCGCGGGGGCGAGGCCGCCGGGCCCGGTCAGCTCGGTGCGCGCACCGGGCTCAGGCTCGCGTCCGGTGCCTCCGCGCAGCACACCGAGCAGGCGCCGCATGTCCGTGAGGGCCGCGCGGCCGGTCTCCGCGATCGTGCCCAGCGCCCGGGTCGCCGCGGGTGGGTCCGCCTCCGCGGCGTACCGGCCGCCGTCGGCCTGGGCGATCATCACGGTCAGCGAGTGGGCCACGATGTCGTGCATCTCCCGCGCGATGCGGGCCCGTTCCGCCGCGGTCGCGATCTGCGACTGCTGGTCCCGCTCGATCTCGAGCTGCCGCGCCCGGTCCATGAGCGCCGCGATGGTCTCCCGCCGCGAGCGACGCACCAGCCCGAAGGCCCAGACCGACAGCGCCAGGACGCCGGTGAACAGGGCGGTCGACACGGCGCCGGGGGCGTTGTACCAGCCGTTCATGGCGCCGCCGAGCAGGACCGAGCCGACGAGCGCCCCGACGATCGCGACGCGGTGGGCCCAGCGGGGGCCGTGCACGGTCACCGAGTAGAGGGCGATCAGCACCGCGAGGTCCGCCGGCACCACCAGGGGCGAGAAGAACGCGAGCTGGAGCAGCGCAGCCGTGTACACCCCCGCCGCGGACGCGGCCGGGTTGACTCGGCGCCAGGCCAGGGGCGCGACGACCGCGACCGAGAGCAGCGGCGAGGCGAAGGAGCGCATCGCGTTGGCCGACGAGCTCATGATGTCCGTCGAGGTCACGGCCATGACCAGCACGAGGACCGCGGTGCCGACGGCGTCGACGAGGAACAGGTTCTCGTCCTTCCACCGCCGCAGGCGCTCCCAGCTCGTCACCCCACGAGGGTAGGGGTGGGGGTGTCTCCCGGCGTGCCCCCGGGGGACGACACCGGCCGCGGCGGGGTCCCCCCGGAGGAGCAGCCGGTTCACGTGGACACCTGGGCGTGCCCCGCTGGTGGTCAAGGCCGTCCCATGACCTAGCATGGGCGAATGACTCAGGTGCTGCTGGCCGAGGACGATCCCGCGATTGCCGAGCCCCTGGCCCGCGCCCTCGGGCGTGAAGGGTACGACGTGCGCGTGCAAGGCACTGGTCAAGGTGCGATCGACGGCGCCGCCTCCGCCGACCTCGTCGTCCTGGACCTCGGGCTGCCTGACATGGACGGGCTCGACGTCGCACGCGCCATCCGGAACATGGGCCTGACCACGCCGCTGCTGGTGCTCACGGCCCGCGCGGACGAGGTGGACCTCGTGGTCGGCCTCGACGCGGGTGCCGACGACTACGTCACCAAGCCGTTCCGGCTGGCCGAGCTGCTGGCCCGCGTCCGCGCGCTGCTGCGCCGCAGCGTCGGGGACCCCGCGGACGAGGACGAGCTGCACGCGCAGAACGTCCGGGTCGACGTCGCGGCGCACCGCGCGTTCCAGGGCGAGCGGGAGCTGCACCTCACCGCCAAGGAGTTCGACCTCCTGCGGGTGCTCGTCGGCGCGGCCGGGACCGTCGTGGCACGCGAGACCCTCATGCGTGAGGTCTGGGGCTCGGACCCGACCGGTTCGACCAAGACGCTCGACATGCACGTGTCGTGGCTGCGCCGCAAGCTCGGCGACGACGCGAACGCCCCGCGCTACGTCACCACGGTGCGGGGCATGGGGTTCCGGTTCGAGACAGGCGGCGCGGGCGCGTCCGAGCGGGGCTGAGCTCGTGCGTCGTCGCGTCCTGCAGGCGACGATCGCGGCGGTCACCGTCGCGGTCGTCCTGCTCGGCTTCCCCCTGGCGTTCCTCGGCGCCCAGCTGGTCCGCGAGAACGAGATGCAGGCCCTGCAGTCGCGCGCTGCCGATGCGGCCCGCGGCGTCGACTTCCGGCTCGAGCAGGACATCGAGCTGACCGACCGGATGTTCGAGAACGCCGCCGGCGGGCCGGGCGACATCCCGGCCTCCGTGGTGGTCCAGGCGCCGGACGGTGAGGTGTACCGGGCGGGGGAGCGCATCGAGGGTCGCAGCCTGTCGGTGATGGTCGACTCCGACACGGGCGCGAGGGTGATCCTGTACGTCTCGTGGTGGGACGTCTTCTGGCTCAGCGCCCGGGTCATCGCACTCGTCGTCGTGGCCGCCGTCGTGGCGTTCGCCGCCGGGATCGCCATGGCGATCTGGCAGGCGAACCGGCTGACGGCACCGCTGGTCTACCTCGCCGCCTCCGCGGAGCAGCTCGGCGCCGGACAGGTGCGTCCCCGCCTCGAGCCGTCGGGGGTCGAGGAGATCGACCTCGTCGCCGCCGAGCTCGCGCGCAGCGCCGACCGGATGGCGGGCCGGCTGGCCGCCGAGCGGCAGTTCGCGTCCGACGCCTCCCACCAGCTCCGCACGCCGCTGACAGCACTGTCGATGCGGCTCGAGGAGATCATGGTCGCCACCGACGACCCCTCGGTCAGCGAGGAGGCGCGCATCTCCCTGGAGCAGGTCGAGCGGCTCGTACGGGTGGTCGACGACCTGCTGGCCAGCTCGCGCCGGCTGCAGGGCGGGACCACGGAGGCCGTCCGGCTGCTCGAGGTCGTGCACCAGCAGGAGGAGGAGTGGCAGCCGACGTTCCAGGCGAGCGGACGCCGCCTCGTGGTCGAGGTCGACCCTGCGACGCAGGTGCTCGCGACGCCGGGCGCCCTCGCGCAGGTGATCGCCACCCTCATCGAGAACTCGCTCAAGCACGGCGCCGGCACGACGACCGTGCGGTCGCGCCCGGGCGGCCCGTCGGGTGCCGTCGTGGTCGAGGTCGCCGACGAGGGGGCCGGCGTCCCGGACGATCTCGCGCCGCGCATCTTCGAGCGCGAGGTGACCTCCGGCCGCGGCACCGGCCTCGGCCTCGCGCTGGCCCGGGACCTGGCGTCCGCGGACGGCGGCCGGCTCGAGCTCGCCCAGCGTCGGCCCGCGGTGTTCGCCCTGTTCCTCTCGGGTGTGCCCGCGTCGATGCGCCCGGACGTGGTGCTCCCGCTGGGCGCCGTCGTCTCCGCGCGGCCCGATCGTCGCCGGCGGTGACCGGGATGTCCGATATCGCCCGGTCGGCGGCGTCGCCCGGGGTGCCCGGCCCCGTAGCCTAGGAGCACCTGGCCGCCCACGCACCCCGCAGGAGAGCACCCCCCGTGTACCGGATCACGCCCGCCATCCAGCACTATGCGTGGGGTTCGACGACGGCGATCCCCGACGTCCTCGCGCTGGTCCCGGACGGACGGCCGATGGCCGAGGCATGGTTCGGGGCGCACACCAGCGCGCCGGCGACCGCCCAGACCGACCAGGGGATGCGTCGGCTCGACGAGATCATCGCGGCGGACCCGCACCGCCACCTCGGGGCGGACGTCGCCTCCAGGTTCGGCGCGCACCTGCCGTACCTGCTCAAGATCATCGCGGCCGACGCCCCCCTCTCCCTCCAGGTGCACCCGACCCTCGAGCGCGCCCGCGCGGGGTTCGCGGCCCAGGACGCGGCGGGGATCCCGGTGGACGCGCCCGAGCGCAGCTACCGGGACGACAACCATAAGCCGGAGCTCGTCTACGCGCTGAGCCGGCTGGACGCCATGGTCGGCTTCCGAGCCCCCCGGCGGGCCGCGGAGCTGCTGGCGGACCTCGACACCCCGCTGGCGGCCGACCTGCACGCCATACTGGCCGCGGACCCCACGTCGGAGGGCGTCCGCGCGGCCTTCGAGTGGCTCCTGCAGCCCGACACCCGGCCCGGTGCGGCGGACGTCGCCAAGTTCGCCGAGGCGTGCGCCCGCCGGCTCGCCGACGGGTCGCCGTCGCCGCGCACCGACCGCACCGTGAAGCGCCTGGCGACCGCCTACCCGGGAGACCCGGGCGCGGTGACGTCGGTGCTGCTCAACCCGGTCACCCTGAACGCCGGGGAGGCGCTGTTCGTCCCCGCCGGGACCGTCCACGCCTACCTGCACGGGGTCGGCGTCGAGATCATGGCCAACTCCGACAACGTGCTGCGGGCAGGGCTGACGGCCAAGCACGTCGACGTCGACGAGCTGCTGAGCAACGTGGACTGCGTCGCGGCGCCGCCCATCCGGATCGCCCCGGAGCGGGTCTACACCGCGACCCGGATCTTCTACGCCCCCGTCGACGACTTCGAGCTGTCGGTCACGCGCCTGACGGACGACGGCGCCACCCACGTGCCCGGGCGGGGGCCTCGGATCGTCCTGTGCCTGGAGGGCGAGGTCGAGCTCCGAGCCGCCGACGGGAGCGCCCTGCTGCTCACCCGCGGCCAGTCCGTGTTCGTGCCGGCGGCCGACGGTCGGCTCACCGCGTCCGGCGACGCCGTGATCGTGCAGGCCGACGTCCCCTGAGCGGGCTCACGGGTGCGCGGGTGCGTGCAGCCCCGTGAACACCCAGCGCTTGTAGCCGAGGTAGCGCAGCACGGTCCCCACGCCGATCCCCACGATCGTCGCGACGTTGTCCGCGAGCGGGGTGGTCAGGGCGAGCACGTAGTGGGAGAACGCGAGCGTGAGCACGGGGACCCCGGCGCAGACCAGGTTGATCGCGGCGAACACCACCAGCTCACGCGTGGGACGGTCGGTGCGCTGGCGGGAGAAGGTCCAGTGCCGGTTGCCCAGCCACGAGACGATCGTGGCCGCGACGACGGACAGGATCTTGGCGGTGAGGGGCTTGTGCTCGAGCAGCCCGCCCGGACCGAACCGCAGCAGGTTGAACAGGCCGAGGTCGACCACGAACGCGACGCCACCGACGGACAGGAACCGGGCCAGCTCGTAGGCCCGGGCACGCAGGGCGGCCGCCCGCACCGCGGAGCCCACGGGCGCAGGCACGAGCGGGCGGGCGGTCAGCTCGTCGCGCGCGCTCACGAAGCTCCTCGGATGTCGGTCCACTCGGTCCCGCGAGGATAGCCCGCCGGCCTGGGTCCGACCTGCCCGGAACAGCGGCGAACCGTTTCGGCGTCCCGTGGCCCCTCGGCTAGTGTCGTCGCCCGTGACGGCACCCGTGGTGGCAGTGGTCGGTGGCGGGCAGCTGGCCCGCATGATGGCGCCCGCGGCGACCGCGCTCGGGGTGCACCTGCGCGTCCTGGTCGAGAGCGCGACGTCGTCGGCCGCCCAGGTGGTGGTCGACGCGCCCGTGGGCTCGGCGTCCGACGAGGCTGCGATCACCCGGTTGTCCGAGGGTGCCGACGCCCTGACGTTCGAGCACGAGCACGTGCCGAACGCCCTGCTGGACCGGCTGGAGGCGGCGGGGGTCGCGGTCCACCCGGACGCGGCCGCGCTGGTGCACGCGCAGGACAAGATCGTCATGCGGACCCGGCTCGCCGCCCTGGGGGCGCCGGTGCCCGACTGGGCGGAGCTGGGGTCGGCCTCGGACCTGGCGGAGTTCCTCGCCGCGCACGACGGGGTCGCCGTGGTGAAGACCTCCCGCGGGGGGTACGACGGCAAGGGCGTCCGCGTGGTGGGTGACGCGGCGGACGTCGTGGACTGGTTCGCGGCGGTCGCGGACGGCACGGGCGTCCCGCTCCTCGCGGAGGAGAAGGTCCCGTTCACCCGCGAGCTCGCGGTCCTGTTGGCCCGGCGGCCGAGCGGGGAGATCCGCACCTGGCCGGTGGTGGAGTCCGTGCAGCGTGACGGTGTGTGCTCCGAGGTCGTGGCGCCCGCCCCCGACCTGGACCCGGCGACGCAGGCGCAGGCCCTCGACGTCGCGACGCGGATCGCGGCCGGGCTCGGAGTCACCGGCGTGCTGGCCGTGGAGCTCTTCGAGGTCGCCGACGCCGCCGGCGGCCCGCCGCGGGTGCTGGTCAACGAGCTGGCGATGCGCCCCCACAACTCCGGCCACTGGACCATCGACGGCTCCGTGACCAGCCAGTTCGAGCAGCACCTGCGGGCCGTCCTCGACCTGCCGCTGGGGGACACCTCACCGCGCTCGCCCTGGACCGTCATGGCGAACGTGCTGGGCAGCGCCCTGCCGGACCCGGTCGACGCGCTGGCCGACGTCGCCCGGCTCGACGCCGGCGCCAAGGTGCACCTGTACGGCAAGGAGGTGCGGGCCGGGCGCAAGCTCGGCCACGTCAATGTCAGCGGCGACGACCTCGACGACGTCCGGCGGCGTGCGGTGGCCGCGGCTGCCCTGCTGCGGGGGGACGCGTCCGCCTGACGCGAACACCGCACGGCGGGGTGCGCGTGCTGGGTCATGATGGGCGCGCGGCGTCGCCGCGGACGGGTGCCCGGCACGGACGGAGACGGTGATGGCAGCGCAGGCCCTGGTGGGGATCGTCATGGGCTCGGACTCGGACTGGCCGGTCATGAAGGCCGCCGCGGAGGCGCTCGCGGAGTTCGACGTCCCCGTGGAGGTCGACGTGGTCTCCGCGCACCGTCAGCCGGAGAAGATGATCGCGTACGGCCGCAGCGCCGCGGACCGGGGTCTTCGGGTGGTGATCGCGGGAGCCGGGGGAGCCGCCCACCTGCCCGGCATGCTGGCCGCCGTGACCACCCTGCCCGTCGTGGGGGTGCCCGTCCCGCTGGCCTACCTCGACGGCATGGACTCGCTGCTGTCGATCGTGCAGATGCCCGCGGGGGTCCCCGTGGCGACCGTGTCCATCGCCGGCGCCCGGAACGCCGGTCTGCTCGCGGTGCGGATCCTGGCGTCGGGGGACGGCGAGGCCGCGGGGCGGCTGCGTGCGGCGATGGCGGCGTTCCAGGAGGACCTGCAGGGTCAGGCCGACGGCAAGGGCGAGCGCCTGCGCTCGCAGACCAGCGGGCGCCCGAGCGTGGGGTTCAGCGTCTGACCGTGTGAAGGGTCGGTGAGGTCGGGTCCCTCGACTCGCGGGCGCAGCGAGGGCTGCCTACCGTCGAACGAATGACCTCTGCGCCCCGCCCGCGGCTCGCCGCGCTCGACGCCCTGCGCTTCCTGGCTGCCGCCGCGGTCGTGCTCTACCACTTCACCGGCCGCACGAGCACGGCCTGGGGAGACGGTCAGGCCGAGCGGCTCGGCGGCGTGGGTGCGTGGACCGGCTACGGCTCGCTCGGCCCGGAGCTGTTCTTCGTGATCAGCGGCTTCGTCATCCTGATGACCGCGTGGGGTCGTCCCACCGCGCAGGTCGTCGCGTCCCGCGTCGCCCGCCTCTACCCGGCCTACTGGGTCGCGGTGCTGGCCACGGGCGCCCTGCTGCTGTTCCTGTGGCCCGAGGGCAAGCAGGTGACGCCCCAGCAGGTGCTGCTCAACCTCACCATGCTGCAGCCGGTGCTCGGCGTCGAGCACGTGGACGGCGTCTACTGGACGCTCTGGACCGAGCTGCGGTTCTACCTGGTCGTCGGGGTGTTCTCGCTGGTCGGCATCACCCGCCGGCGGGTCGTCGCCGTGGCGCTGGTCTGGCCGTGGGCCGCGCTGCTGGCCGAGCGGACGGGTGCGGCGGGCCTCGCCTCGGTCCTGGTCGCCGACTACGCCCCGCTGTTCGCCGCGGGGATGGCGCTGTACGTGCTGACCGGCGACCGGGACGAGGGCACCCGGCGCGTGCTGCCCTGGGTGGCGGTGGTCCTCAACACGGCGCTCGCCGTCGCCCTGGTCGTCCCGTCGCGCGCAGCGGTGCTCGAGCGCACCACCGGGTTCGCCCCGTCGACCGTCCTGCTCGCCGTCGCGGTGGTCGGCTGCGTCGGGGCCGTCGCCGTCGTGGTGCTCACCCGGGTGCGCCGCTGGGAGCACCGGGGACTGGTGGCGCTCGGCGCGCTCACCTACCCGCTGTACGTGATGCACGACTACTACGGGCTCGCCGTGATCCGGCTGCTCGCCGAACGGGTGCCGGCCGGGGTGGCGCTCGCCGCCGCGCTCCTGGCGGTGACCGCCCTGGCGTGGGCGGTGCACCGGCTCGTGGAGGTGCCGTGCGGTCCGTGGCTGCGCCGTGCGACCCTCGCGGCGCTGGAGCGCCCGCGGGCGGCCGTGCTCGACCGGGTCATGCGTGGACCGCGGCTGGTCGAGGCGATGGCCTGACGGGTCGTCCGGACCGGTCAGGCGCCGGGCACGCCGCCGACCGGGCCCGGGGGCAACGACCCGTCCCGGATCGCCGCGAAGAACGTGGGGGTCGCCGCCGGGTCCAGCTGCACGGTGGAGCCGACGCCGCCGCCCGGGCGGTAGTCCATGCTCACGATCGGCGGCGTGCCCGTGATGCCCTCGGGGCCGTTGGCCGCACGGAACGCGAGGGCCAGCCGCGCGATGTCGACGATGCCCGAGCCGTCGCTCACGGTCAGCGCCTGCGTGCCGGCACCGATGAGCGCGACCTGCTGCCCGGGCCGGGCGATCAGCGAGCTCGGCTCGACCTTGGACATGACCGCACCGATCAGCTGGCGCTGCCGCAGCGCGCGACCGACGTCGCCCGTGGGGTCGGCCTTGCGCATCCGGGCGAACGCGAGCGCCTGGACACCGTCGACGTCGTGGCAGCCCGCGGTCCACACCATGCCGGAGTCGGCGTCGTTCACGTCGGCGTCGTGGCAGAGGTTGACGCCGCCGACGGCGTCGACGATCTGCTCGACACCGGCCATGCCGATCTCGGCGTAGTGGTCGACGGTCAGGCCGGTGAGCCCTTCCACCGTCTGCACCAGGAGTGGGGCCTTGCCCCACGCGAATGCGGCGTTGAGCTTCGAGGAGCCCTGGCCGGGGATCTCGACGAACGTGTCCCGGGGGAGCGAGATGAGCGCCGTCGGACCGCTGGTCGGCACGTGCAGCAGCAGTATCGTGTCGGTGCGCGCGCCCTCGGTGCCGTCGTCCGGCACACCTCCGTCAGCGCGTGAGTCGGAGCCCGTCAGCAGGTACGTGGTCCCGGGGGTGTTCGCCGCGCCGCTGAGCGCCGCGGTGTGCTGCACCTTGCCGTTGGCCCACACGACCAGGCCGATCGGCCAGGCGATGAGGGCGACCAGGAGCACCGCGACCACGCCGATGACCAGCCGCCGCCGACGCGCTCGGGCGGACGGGCCCGGACCAGACGGAGGCGGTGGGGTCGTGGGCTGGCGGGGCGTGCTCGTCGGCTGGCGCGGTCCGGCCGGGCTCGCGGCGCGGGGTCGACCCGTCGCGGGCCGCGAGGTGGTCGAC
>NZ_CAURTV010000094.1:0-14522 GCF_963527515.1 uncultured Cellulomonas sp.
GGACCCCGCGGTGGTGGGTGGGCCGGCCCCCGACGCGCCGACGTCCCAGAGCGCGACGGGCAACGGGCTCGAGCCCGCCGCGCTGCACGCCCTGCTCACCGCGCTGGGCGGCACGACCTCCGCGCAGCAGGTGGCGGCCGCCTGGTACCGCGAGCGCGCCGCGCCGCACCTGGTGCCGTTCCCGGTCCGCGAGGGTCCGACCACCTCCGAGCAGCTGCTGGGTGGGCTCGACCCGTGGGAGGTGGGCGACGACCTGTCCACCATCGACTGGTCCGGGACGGTGACGGCGTCGCCGGTGGTGGTGCCCGGCATGACCACCGTGCAGCGCGCGTACCTCGAGGACGAGCAGGTGGAGCCCCGCACACGGCCCGTCGACCTCGACCTGTACCTCGACTCCTCCGGGTCGATGCCGAACCCGACGACGTCCGCGGCCCCGATCGCGCTGGCGGGGGCGGTGCTCGCCCTCTCGGCGCTGCGGGCAGGGGCCCGGGTGCAGGCGACCACGTGGAGCGGATCGGGTCAGGCGATCGGCACCGACGGTTTCACGCGGGACGTGGACGCGGTGCTGGCGGCCGTCGTCGCGCACATCGGCGGTGGGACGTCCTTCCCGCTGGCGCTGCTGGCCCGGACGCACCTGGGTCTCGACGGGGCGCCCCCGACCGCCACCGGGCCGACGCACATCGCGGTCATCTCCGACGACGGCGTCTCGACGATGTTCCGCCCCGAGACCGGGCAGCGGACGGCGGGAGTGGCGCGGACCGTGCCGGACGACATCGCCTCGCGCGCGCTCGCGGCGGCCGGCGGGGGCGGCACCCTGGTGCTGCAGACCTCGCCGGAGGGTCGGCACCGGATCGCCTCGATGGCGAGCGGCTACGCGGTCTACGCGGTCGCGACCGACCCGGACCTGGTCACCTTCGCGCGGGACTTCTCGCGCGCCACGTGGGGGAGGACGAACCGTGCGCGCTGACACCGCGGCGCCGCCGCAGGGGCCGACCCTCGCCGCCGTCCGCCATCGTCTGAGCACCGCACCGCCGGACCTGTTCGAGCCAGAGGCCTCCGTGACCGCGCTCGTCGCCGACCTGGCGGTCGAGCTCGACGGCACCGTGCTGGCCGCCGACTCGCTCGCGCGCCTCGATGGGGACCTGGGCGCCGGAGACGAGGCCGCCACCACCCGGCGCGTGCTCGTGGGCCTGGTCTGCTGGCTGGTGCTGGACCCCGCGGTGCGCGGCGGCCCGGGTGTCCGGGAGGCCGCCTCCCGCCTCGGTGGCGCCTCGCACTGGATGCTCGCCCTCGTCTCCCGGGTCCAGCACGAGCTGGTGGGTCTGCGCCCGGACCGCGACTGGGTCCTGCTCGACGAGGCGCGCGAGGAGCTGGCGAGGGCGTTCCTGCGGCTCGGGGGAGTCCTGCCCGCGGGCGAGGGCGCGGCCGAGGCGCACGACCGGTGGCTCGCGGTGAGCACCGTCTACCAGCGTGACCTCGTGCGGGCGATGGCCGTCGAGCAGGCGCGTGCCGAGGAGCTCGAGCGCGCGCTCGCGGCGCAGAGGGCCAAGGAGGCGGCGGCGCAGTATGCCAACTACTGAGGGCGCCCCGGTCCCCGACCCCGCCCTGGTCGGCTACACACCGATGGGTTCGGTCGGTCTCACCGACGCCGAGCGCTGGCCGACCCTCGACGACGACGGCCACGCACGGCTGGCGGCGCTGCGCACCCACCCGGACGCGCCCACCTGGGTGCACGCGACGGGCGACCGGCTCACCGCGGCCGACGAGCCGGCGCTGGCGGCGTCGGAGCACGGCCCCGCAGGCACGGACTGGGTGGCCGACCTGATCGCGCGCGTGCACGCGTCCGTCCCCGCGTACCGGCGGGCGCAGCGCGAGGGCCGCAGCGGACCGGGCTCGGACCTGTCCGAGCTGCCGACGGTCACGCGGCAGGACCTCGTGGACCACGTGGCGGCGTACGTCCCGGTCGACGTGCCCCTGGACCGCGTGCTCGAGGGGTCCAGCTCGGGCAGCACCGGTGCCGCGCTGAACGTGCCGCTCCACCCGACCAGCGTCGCGGCCGACCTCGTGCTCCTGCAGCGCCTGGTCGCGGCGACGGGGGCCGCCTGGGAGCCGGATCCCGCGCGCCTCGGGCTGGCCAACGTCATCGACCAGCGGACGGCGTTCACCTACGCGTCCGCGATGACCGCGTTCCGTCGCCCGGCGGGCGCCCCGGCGCCGCTGATGGCGCGGGTCAACCTCAGCGGGTGGGACGACCCGGCGAGCCGGGACCGGTTCCTGGTGGCGCTGGACCCGCAGGTGCTGAGCACGGCCACCCTCCCGCTGCTGCGCCTGCTCGAGCTCGACCTGGACCTGCACCCGGTCGCGGTGGTCAACGGCGCGACCGATCTGCCGACCGCCGTGCGCGACGCGGTCGCGGCCCGGTGGCACTGCCCGGTGATCGACCTCTACGGGCTGCGCGAGACGGGTCCGGTCGCGGCGTCCGCCGACGGCCGCGGGCACGTCCTGGTCCCGCGCCGGGTGCACGTCGAGATCCTCGACGCCGCGGGCGAGCCGGTGCCCGAGGGCACCCGCGGCGAGATCGTCGTGACGGTCGACGAGAACCCGTACCTGCCGCTGCTGCGCTACCGCACCGGCGACCACGCGTCCCTCGTCCGCGACGACCGCGGCACCGTCCTCGTGGGCCTGGAAGGGCGCGCGCCCGTGCTGTTCCGGGCGGCCGACGGCACGGCCCGCCCGTCCATCGACGCCACCCAGCTGCTCCAGGCGTACGGGCTGGTGGCGTACCACCTGCACCAGGACGCGGACGGCTCCGTGCACCTGCGGGCGCTGCCCCTGCGCGGGATCGGTGGGGACCCCCGAGCGGCCGCGGACGCCGTGCAGCGCTGGCTCGGTCGCCCGGTCGCCCTCACCGTGCTGGACGACGCCGGGGAGCTCGGCACCGGCAAGCCGCGCCGTTTCTCGGTCGACGACTGAGCGGGGCCGTGCGTTACCCTGGGCCGCACAGGCGTCGACCCGGCCATCACCGGCGAGCCTCCGGAAGAACGGGTGCGCGAGCACCTCAGTAGAACCGGACGGGTAGGCCCGTCACAGCCCTCATCAAGTGGTCGACGCCCCGGTGACGGGGAGCCGGCAAGCGAGGTGGTACCGCGGTGGAGCCCGGCCGGTCCGGACCCATCGTCCTCGCAGCCGAGAGCGACGCACGACCACAGGAGAGCCCGACCGTGGCCTACCCGCTGCACCGCCAGAACGATGTTCCCGCGTCCCCGGACCTGCCCGCCCTCGAGAAGGACGTGCTCGCCTACTGGGAGTCCGACGGCACGTTCCAGGCGTCCATCGACGCGCGCGAGGCCGGCGAGCACGGCAGCAACGAGTACGTCTTCTACGACGGCCCCCCGTTCGCCAACGGCCTGCCGCACTACGGCCACCTGCTGACCGGCTACGCCAAGGACGTCGTCCCGCGCTACCAGACCATGCGCGGCCACCGCGTCGAGCGGCGGTTCGGCTGGGACACGCACGGGCTGCCGGCCGAGCTCGAGGCGCAGCGGCTGCTCGGCATCACGGACACCGCGCAGATCGAGGAGATGGGCCTGGCCGCGTTCAACCAGGCGTGCCGCGAGTCCGTGCTGCGGTACACCGGCGAGTGGCGCGCGTACGTCACCCGGCAGGCGCGCTGGGTCGACTTCGACCACGACTACAAGACGCTCGACGTCACGTTCATGGAGTCGGTCATCTGGGCGTTCAAGCGTCTGTACGACCAGGACATGGCGTACGAGGGTTACCGCGTGCTGCCGTACTGCTGGCGCGACGAGACCCCGCTGTCCAACCACGAGCTGCGCATGGACGACGACGTCTACCAGTCCCGCCAGGACCCCGCGCTCACGGTCGGGCTGCGGCTCGAGACCGGCGAGCTCGCCCTCATCTGGACGACGACCCCCTGGACGCTGCCGAGCAACCTCGCGGTCGCCGTCGGCCCGGACGTCGACTACGTGACTGTCGAGCCGGGACCCGACTCGGCGTTCGCCGGGGAGCTCGTCGTGCTCGCGGCCGCACGCCTGGGCGCCTACGCCAAGGAGCTGGGGGAGGCGACGGTCGTGGCCACGGTCACGGGACGCGATCTCGCGGGCCGCCGCTACACGCCGCCGTTCGACTACTTCGCGGGCCGCGAGAACGCCCACCAGGTGCTGCTCGCCGACTTCGTCACCACCGAGGACGGCTCGGGCATCGTGCACCTGGCGCCCGCGTTCGGCGAGGACGACATGGTCGCGTGCGACGTCGCCGGCATCGCGCCCGTCGTCCCCGTCGACTCCCAGGGCAAGTTCACCACCGAGGTGCCGGACTACGTCGGGCAGCTGGTGTTCGACGCGAACAAGCCGATCATCGCGGACCTCAAGGCCGGCTCGGGTCCACTGGCTCGCGTGGACGCGCAGGTCCGCTCCGTGCTGGTGCGCCACGAGACCTACGAGCACTCCTACCCGCACTGCTGGCGCTGCCGGAACCCGCTGATCTACAAGGCGGTGACCAGCTGGTTCGTGCGCGTGAGCGACTTCCGCGACCGCATGGTGGAGCTCAACCAGGACATCTCCTGGACGCCGGAGCACATCAAGGACGGCCAGTTCGGCAAGTGGCTGTCCAACGCCCGCGACTGGTCGATCAGCCGCAACCGCTACTGGGGCACGCCCATCCCGGTGTGGGTGTCCGACGACCCGGCGCACCCGCGCGTCGACGTCTACGGCTCGCTGGCCGAGCTGGAGGCGGACTTCGGGCGGGTGCCGACGAACGAGGCGGGCGAGCCGGACCTGCACCGACCGTTCATCGACGAGCTGACGCGCCCGAACCCGGACGACCCGACGGGCGCCTCCACGATGCGTCGCATCCCGGACGTGCTCGACGTGTGGTTCGACTCGGGCTCGATGCCGTTCGCCCAGGTGCACTACCCGTTCGAGAACGCCGACTGGTTCGAGCACCACTACCCCGGCGACTTCATCGTCGAGTACATCGGCCAGACCCGCGGCTGGTTCTACACGCTGCACGTGCTGGCCACCGCGCTGTTCGACCGGCCCGCGTTCCGCAACTGCATGTGCCACGGGATCGTGCTGGGCGACGACGGCCGCAAGGCCAGCAAGTCGCTGCGCAACTTCCCGGACCCGGTCGAGATGTGGGACGTGTACGGCTCGGACGCCGTGCGCTGGTTCCTCATGTCGAGCTCGATCCTGCGCGGGGGCAACCTCATCGTGGGCGAGGAGGGGATCCGCGACGGCGTGCGCCAGGTGCTGCTGCCGCTGTGGAGCACGTACTACTTCTTCTCCCTCTACGCGGGCGCCGCGGACGGCGCCGCCGGGTACACGGCGAAGGCCGTGGACGCCGAGCGCGCCGCGACGCTGGCGCCGATGGACCGGTACGTCCTGGCCCGCACGCGGGACCTGGTGGCGCGCACCACGGAGCAGCTCGATGCCTACGACATCGCGGCCGCGTGCGAGACCGTCCGTGAGCACCTGGACGTGCTGACCAACTGGTATGTCCGCACCCAGCGGGACCGGTTCTGGGCGGAGGACGCCGACGCGTTCGACACGCTCTGGACCTCGCTCGAGGTGCTCACCCGGGTCATGGCACCGCTCGCGCCGCTGGTCTCCGAGGAGGTCTGGCGGGGCCTGACGGGCGGGCGCAGCGTGCACCTGACCGACTGGCCGACGGTGGACGATGCGGTCGTCGACGGCGCCCTCGTCGTCGCGATGGACCAGGTCCGCGCGGTGACGTCGACCGCCCTCGGCCTGCGCAAGGCGGCCGGCGTGCGCGTGCGGCAGCCGCTGCACTCGCTCACCGTGGCGGTCGACGACGCGGACGCGCTGGCTCCGTACGCCGACCTGCTCGCGGCCGAGCTCAACGTCAAGCGCGTCGACCTCGTCACGGCCGACTCCGGCACCGCCGAGCGCTTCGGCATCACCCAGCGCCTCGCGGTGAACGCCCGTGCGGCCGGACCGCGCCTCGGTCGCGGGGTGCAGTCAGTCATCAAGGCGTCGCGCGCGGGCGACTGGCGCGTGGACGGCGACACCGTGGTGGTCACCACCGACGACGGCGACGTGGCGCTCGAGGCCGCCGAGTACGAGCTGACGACCGTGGTCGGTTCTGACGGCGGCGCCGCTGCCGTCCTGCCCGGCGGCGGGTTCGTCGTGCTCGACCTCACCCTGGACGACGACCTGCGGGCCGAGGGCTACGCCCGCGACGTCGTCCGCGCGGTGCAGGACGCCCGCAAGGCGGCCGGTCTGCAGGTGGGGGACCGGATCGTGCTCACGCTCGACGTCCCGGCCGAGCACGTGGCGGCGGTCGAGCTGCACCAGGACACCATCGCCCGCGAGACGCTGGCGGTCTCGGTGGCGATCGAGACGGGGCCGGCGCTGCTGGCCACCGTGCGCGCAGTCGAGGCCGGAGGGTACGAGGCATGAGCCCACACGAGCACGGCGGGTCCGACCACCTGCGCAAGCAGGCCGAGAAGGAGGCCCGCGCGGCCGCCGACGAGGTCTACCAGGGGATCCTGGCACGCGCGCCCGAGCACGAGATCGACCCGAGCTTCGAGCGGACCCTGGCCGTCATGGAGCTGCTGGGCGACCCGCAGAAGGCGTACCGGGTGGTGCACGTGACGGGCACCAACGGCAAGACGTCCACGGCTCGCATGGTCGAGCGGCTGGTCCGCGAGCACGGCCTGCGCACGGGCCGGTTCACCAGCCCGCACCTGTCCCGCGTGAACGAGCGGATCGTCATCGACGGTGAGCCCATCAGCGACGAGCACTTCGTCGAGGTGTGGCAGGACGTCGCGCCCTACGTGCACCTGGTCGACCAGCGCTCCGCGGAGGAGGGCAAGCCGCAGCTGTCGTTCTTCGAGGTCTTCACCGTGATGGCGTTCGCGGCGTTCGCGGACGCACCGGTGGACGTCGCGGTGATCGAGGTCGGCATGGGCGGGCTGTGGGACTCCACCAACGTCGCCGACGGCGAGGTCGCGATCATCACGCCCATCTCTATGGACCACGAGCGCTACCTGGGCGACACGCTGCTGGACATCGCGTCGGTCAAGGCGGGGATCGTCAAGGACGGCGCCACGCTCGTGCTCGCCACCCAGCAGGAGGACGTCGAGGGCGTCGTGCTGGCGGCCGCGGCCGAGAAGGGCGCCCGCGTCGTGCGCGAGGGGGTGGACATCGCCGTCGGTGAGCGTCAGGTGGCGGTGGGTGGTCAGCTCATCTCGCTGCAGACGCTCGGCGGGACCTACACCGAGATCTTCCTGCCGCTGCACGGACAGTTCCAGGCGCACAACGCGCTGCTGGCGCTGACCGCCACGGAGGCGCTCCTCACGGGCGGCCGCGCCCTGGACCCGGGCATCGTCGAGATCGCGTTCGCCGACGTGGACTCTCCCGGCCGGCTCGAGGTGGTGCGATCCAGCCCGACGATCATCGTCGACGGCGCCCACAACCCGGCCGGCGCCGAGGCGCTGGTCGAGGCGATCGAGGAGGCGTTCGAGTTCCACCGCCTGGTCGGCATCGTCGGCGTGATGGCGGACAAGGACCCCGAGGGCATGCTCTCGGTGCTCGAGCCGCTGCTGGCCGAGGTCGTGATCACGCGTGCATCGAGCTCGCGGGCGCTCGACCCCGAGGACCTGGCCGAGGTGGCCATCGACATCTTCGGTGAGGACCGCGTGCACGTGGCCGAGCGGCTGAACGACGCCCTCGACCTGGCGGTGGCGCGCGCGGAGAGCGAGGTCGAGCGCGGCTCCGGCGTGCTGGTCACCGGGTCCATCCTGCTCGTCGCCGAGGCTCGCCGGCTGCTGGGCCGCCCCTGAGTGCTGGTCAGCCGTCCGGGTGGGACTGCAGTGGTCAGATGGAACTGTGCACGAACGTGCACCGGCGGCGCACGTCCTCCCCTTGACGACCGGATTGCCCGACAACAGGGTGAGGTCTGTCGGGACGCCGGAGTCCGCGACGGACGCGCGGGGCCCGCCGTGGGCGCCCGGTGGAAGGGATGGCTGCAGTGAAGAAGCTCATCAACGACCCGCAGACCGTCGTGGCCGAGTCCCTCGAGGGCTTCGGGGCCGCTCACCCGGACGTGGTGGCGGTCCACCGGGACCCGTGGTTCGTGGCACGGGCGGGCGGGACGAGCGCCGGCAAGGTCGGCCTCGTGAGCGGGGGTGGCTCGGGGCACGAGCCGCTGCACGGGGGCTTCGTCGGTGTCGGCATGCTGGACGCCGCCGTCCCGGGTGCGATGTTCACCTCGCCCACCCCGGACCAGATCGCGCCGGCCCTGCAGGCCGCGGACGCCGGCGCCGGGGTGCTGGCGATCGTGAAGAACTACACCGGTGACGTGCTCAACTTCGAGATGGCGGCCGAGGTCGCGGACGACGTCACGGTCCGGACGGTCGTGGTCAACGACGACGTCGCCGTCGAGGACTCGCTCTACACCGCCGGCCGACGCGGCGTGGCCGGCACGGTGGCCGTCGAGAAGATCGCGGGCGCTGCCGCTGAGCGCGGGGACGACCTCGACGCGGTCGCCGCGGTCGCGGAGAAGGTCATCGCCAACGTGCGCTCGATGGGCGTCGCCCTCACGGCGTGCACGGTCCCGCACGCGGGCAAGCCGAGCTTCGACCTGCCCGACGACGAGATCGAGATCGGCATCGGCATCCACGGCGAGCCCGGCCGCCGGCGCATCCCGCTGGCGGGCGCCGACGAGATCACGGAGATGCTGCTGACGCCCGTCGCGGACGACCTCGGCCTGTCGAGCGGGGAGAAGGTCCTGCTGTTCGTCAACGGCATGGGCGGCACCCCGGCCTCGGAGCTCTATGTCGTCTATCGTCGGGCTCGCGCGTTGCTGGAGGAGCGTGGGGTCGAGGTGACCCGGTCGCTCGTCGGCAACTACGTGACATCGCTGGAGATGCAGGGCGCGTCGGTCACCGTGCTCCGTCTGGACGACGAGCTGACCGCCCTGTGGGACGCGCCCGTGCACACGACCGCCCTGCGGTGGTGAGCGGACCGGCCGCCGCCGGCACAGGCACTGGACTGCTCGAGGGAGCGTGAGCATGACGCTGGACGTGGCGTGGGCGGTCGACTGGGTGCGCCGGTCGGCGCAGACCGTGACCGAGCACCGGGACGAGCTGATCGAGCTCGACCGGCAGATCGGTGACGGTGACCACGGCGAGAACCTGCACCGCGGCTTCACGGCGGTGGTGGCCAAGCTGGACGCGCTCGAGGCGGTGCCGGGAGACATCGGCGAGGTGCTCAGGCTCGTCGCCACCACGCTCATGTCGACCGTCGGCGGCGCGGCCGGCCCGCTGTACGGCACCGCGTACCTGCGGGCGGCCAAGGCCACCGGCGTGGCCGAGCTCGACAGCCAGGGCGTCGTCGCTCTCCTCGAGGCGGCCCTGGAGGGGATCGTCGCGCGGGGCAAGGCGACCACGGGCGAGAAGACCATGGTCGACGCCTGGACCCCGGCCACCGAGGCCGCCGTGGCGGCTGCGGACTCCGGGGCGTCGCCGGCCGAGGTGCTCGCGGCGGCCGCGGACGCCGCGCGCCAGGGCGCCGAGGCCACGATCCCGCTCGTGGCCACCAAGGGCCGGGCCAGCTACCTGGGTGAGCGGTCCGCCGGGCACCTCGACCCCGGGGCGCGGTCGACCGAGCTGATCCTGCTCGCGGCTGCCCAGGCGGCCGCGTGACGCGCGAGCACGCCCCGGTCGCCCTGGTGCTGGTCTCCCACTCCCGCGCCCTCGCGCAGGGTGCGGCCGAGCTGGCCGGGCAGATGGCGCCCGGGGTGCTGCTGGTCGCGGCGGGTGGCATGCAGGACGGCGGGCTCGGCACCAGCTACGACGCGGTCGAGGCGGCGCTCACCGAGGCGACGCAGGACGGTCGTTCGGCGGTCGTGCTCACGGATCTCGGATCGGCTGTGCTGACCGCTGAGTCCGTGCTCGAGCTGCTGGACGAGGAGGTCGCGGCGCGGGTGCGGCTGGCGGACGCGCCGTTCGTCGAGGGGGCCGTCGCGGCCGCCGTCACCGCGCACGGGGGAGCGGATCTCGCGGGCGTCCTGGCGTCCGCCGAGCACGCGGGGTCGACGTTCGGTGCCGCCGCCTCACCCGCGCAGGCTTCGGTGGCCGCGGACGACGGGGTGCTGCGCAGCACCGCGGTGCTGCGGAACCCGCTGGGCCTGCACGCCCGCCCCGCGGCAGTCGTCGCTCGCATGCTCGCCGCGTACGACGCCACGGTCCGGGTGAACGGAGCCAACGCCGCGAGCGTGCTCGAGCTCATGAAGCTGGGTGCCAAGCAGGGCGTCGAGCTGCAGATCGAGGCCGAGGGGGCGCAGGCGGCCGAGGCGCGGGACGCGCTGGTCGCCGCGGTCGAGAGCGGGTTCGGGGAGGTCTGACCGTCCCGTGTGAGGGACGGCACAGAAACGTGCGCGCACTGCAAAGTTGCAGTGTGTGTAAAGTTGCACCTCGTGCAGAACAATCTCGTCGACCCGCCCGAGGTCCTCGGCCTGCGTGAGCGCAAGAAGCGCGCGCGGCGCGAGGCGCTGATCGACGCGACCCACCGCCTGGTGGGGGAGCACGGTCTCGACGCGGTCACGGTCGACGCGATCTGCGAGGAGGCCGGGGTCTCGGTCCGCACGTTCTTCAACTACTTCGAGACCAAGGACGACGCGGTGCTCGGCCACACCCCGTGGCCCTTCGACTCGGCCGCGGGCGAGACGTTCGCGGCCGGCGGCCCCACCGGACACCTGCTCGCCGACCTGCAGGCGCTCGTCAGCTCCTTCCTCAGCGACCCGCCGATGGGCCGTCAGCGGCTCGCCCGGGCGCTCGAGCTCGCCGCGAAGGAGCCGCGGCTGCTCGCCCGCCACCTCGCGTGGATGGAGCAGCACAAGGGCCAGCTCTCCGCCCTCGTCGAGCGCCGGCTCGGCGACGACCCCCCCTACTCCTCGGAGATCGTCGGCGCCACGCTGCTCTTCCTCACCCACGCCACGTTCATGCGCTGGGACGCGGCCGGCGGGTCCGGCGGCGCGGAGGAGCACCTCACCGCCGTCGTGACCGACCTGCGCTCCATCCTGTCCGACTGATCTTCTCGTCCCCGCCCCCACTCCCCAGAACGAGGTTCCCCGCATGTCCACCGCAGCACCCCAGGCACCAGCGGCCGACAAGCCGCTGATCGTCCTGACCCCCAAGACCGTCTGGCTCATCTTCGGTGCGCTCATGGCGGGCATGTTCATGTCCTCGCTCGACCAGTCGATCGTCGGCACCGCGATGCCCACGATCGTCGGCGAGCTCAACGGGGTCGAGCACCAGGGCTGGGTGGTCACCGCCTACATCCTGGCGATCGCCATCGTGATGCCGCTGTACGGCAAGTTCGGCGACCTGTGGGGCCGGCGCTGGCCGTTCCTCATCGCCATCGGCCTGTTCACGGTCGCCTCGGCCGGTGCCGGGTTCGCCGGCTCGTTCGGCGAGCTCGTGTTCTGGCGCGGCGTGCAGGGCCTCGGCGGCGGCGGTCTGATGATCCTGTCGCAGGCGATCATCGCGGACATCGTGCCCGCCAAGGAGCGCGGCAAGTACATGGGTCCGATGGGTGCGCTGTTCGGCATCTCGGCGGTCATCGGCCCGCTCCTCGGTGGCCTCTTCACCCAGCACGCCGACTGGCGCTGGTGCTTCTGGATCAACATCCCGATCGGTGTCGCCGCGTTCGCCGTGGCCTGGTTCACCCTCAAGCTGCCCACGCACCGCTCCGGCAAGCGGATCGACGTCGCCGGCATCTTCTTCCTGGTCATCGCCACGTCGGGCCTCGTGCTGGCCACCAGCTGGGACAGCTGGACGGGCAACCGCGGCTACGACTGGGCCGACCCGGGCCTGCTCGCCCTCGTGATCGGCACGCTGGTCTCCATCGGGGCGTTCATCATGGTCGAGCTGCGCGCCGAGGAGCCCCTGCTGCCCCTGCGCCTGTTCAAGAACCCCACCTTCACCATCGCCACCGCGATCGGCCTCATCCTCGGCATGGGCATGTTCTCCGCCCTGGCCTTCCTGCCGACGTTCCTGCAGATGTCCACCGGCGCCGGCGTGACCGAGTCCGGGTTCCTGCTGCTCCCGATGATGGTCGGCGTGATGATCACCGCGATCGGCTCCGGCCTCGCGATCACCAGGACCGGCCGCTACAAGGCGTTCCCCGTGGTCGGCCTGGCCATCACCACGGCCGGCGTCGCGTGGCTGACCCAGATCACCGGCGACATGTCGATGGTGCTCTTCGGCGCGATGATCTTCGTGCTCGGCGCCGGCATGGGCCTGGTCATGCAGACGGTCGTGCTCGCCGTGCAGAACTCGGTGGACCCCCACGAGATCGGCACCGCGACCAGCACGAACAACTTCTTCCGCGAGATCGGCGCGGCGGTGGGCACGGCACTGTTCAGCACGATGTTCACCTCCCGCCTGGCGGACAACCTCGGCGAGGTCTTCGCCGGGGCGCCGGCGGGCGCGGGCGGCGACTCGTCGAGCCTGACGCCGGCCGTCGTGCAGGCGCTCCCGGAGCCGCTCAAGACCGGCGTGATAGACGCGTTCACCGACGCGCTCGCCCCGTCGTTCTGGTACCTCGTCCCCGTGATCGCCATCGGCTTCGTGCTGGCGCTCTTCCTGCGCGAGGTCAAGCTCTCCGACGTGGCCGGCATGGTCGCCCGCGGCGAGGCCGTCGCCGCCGGCGGAGCCGTCGTGACGGCGGACGCCGTGCTGCCCAACCCGCGCGAGGGCTCGTCCGACGACGTCGACGTTCCCGCCCGCCGGTAGCCTGGACCCATGAGCTCCGCCGTCCCCGACGGGCAGGCCGTGCGCCGCAAGCGTCCCGCGAAGCCCCAGTTCACCCAGACGATCCTCATCCTCGAGGCGCTGCTGGTGTTCTTCGCGACGCTCGTGGCGTACGGCCTGCGGCTGGCCCCCGTGGCGACGATCTGGTGGGTGGGCGGCAGCCTGGCGGTGATGCTCGTCCTGCTCTCGGGGTTCATGTCCCGGCCCGGGGGTTACGTGGCGGGGTCCATCGCCCAGGTGCTCGTGCTGGCCGGCGGCTTCTTCGTCCCGATGATGTTCGTGATCGGGGGGATCTTCGTCGTCCTCTGGCTGGTCGCGCTGCAGCTCGGCGGCCGGATCGACCGGGAGCGGGCGGAGTACGACGCCGCGAACCCCGGGGCGGTCGGGCCGTAGCGCCGGTTATCGTTCGTCCCATGACTGACGCACCCGACGCCCCCACGACACAGCGCACCCTCGTCCTGGTCAAGCCGGACGGCGTGCGCCGCGGCCTGTCCGGGGAGATCGTCCGACGCCTCGAGGCCAAGGGCTACACGCTCGTCGCCGTCGAGCTCCGCGAGGCCTCCGAGGAGCTGCTCGCCGAGCACTACGCCGAGCACGCGGGCAAGCCGTTCCTCACCCCGCTGATCGAGTTCATGCGTTCCGGCCCGGTCCTCGCGGTCGTCGCCGAGGGCCACCGCGCGATCGAGGGCTTCCGCTCGCTGGCCGGCGCCACGGACCCGACCGTCGCCGCGCCCGGCACCATCCGCGGCGACCTGGGCCGCGACTGGGGGCTGAAGGTGATCCAGAACCTGGTGCACGGCTCCGACTCCGAGGAGTCGGCCGCCCGGGAGATCGCCCTCTGGTTCCCGGCTCTCTAGGACCACCTCCCGGGAGCTGAGGTGCGCGCACCTTAGGCTCTGTGCGTGCACCTCAAGACCCTCACCCTGCGGGGGTTCAAGTCGTTCGCCTCGGCGACGACCCTGAACTTCGAGCCGGGCGTCACCTGCGTGGTCGGGCCCAACGGCTCGGGCAAGTCCAACGTCGTCGACGCCCTGGCCTGGGTGATGGGGGAGCAGGGCGCCAAGTCGCTGCGCGGCGGCAAGATGGAGGACGTCATCTTCGCCGGCACCGCCGGTCGCCCGCCGCTCGGTCGCGCCGAGGTGGCGCTCACCATCGACAACGCCGACGGTGCCCTGCCGATCGAGTACTCCGAGGTCACCATCTCGCGGACGTTGTTCCGCAACGGCGGGTCCGAGTACGCGATCAACGGCCAGGGCTGCCGCCTGCTCGACATCCAGGACCTGCTGTCCGACTCGGGCCTGGGCCGGGAGATGCACGTCATCGTCGGCCAGGGCCAGCTCGACGCCGTCCTGCGTGCCACCCCCGAGGAGCGTCGCGGCTTCATCGAGGAGGCCGCCGGGGTGCTCAAGCACCGCAAGCGCAAGGAGAAGGCGCTCCGCAAGCTCGAGTCGATGCAGGCCAACCTCACGCGGCTCGGGGACCTCACCGGGGAGATCCGGCGACAGCTCGGGCCGCTCGGTCGCCAGGCCGAGGTCGCGCGCAAGGCGGCGGTCGTCCAGGCCGACCTGCGCGACGCCCGCGCCCGGCTGCTGGCCGACGACCTCGCGCAGCTGACCTCCACGCTCGAGCAGGAGATCGCCGACGAGAGCGCCCTGCGCGCCCGCCGCGAGGAGGTCGAGGGCGCGCTGGCCGCCACGCGCGCCCGGCTCGCCACGCTCGAGCG
>NZ_CAURTV010000095.1:0-14428 GCF_963527515.1 uncultured Cellulomonas sp.
CGCGGCGGTCGCCGAGGTCGCCACGCTCGCCCTCACCGTGCAGGAGACCGCCGAGGCGAAGAAGGCCGCCGACGCAGCCGCAGCGCAGGCCGCCGCCGACGCCGCCGCAGCCGCCGAGGCCGCTGCCCAGGCCGCCGCGGAGCAGGCCGCCCAGCGGGTCGCGTGGAAGAAGTCGCTGCTCGGGTACGCCAACGGCAAGATCCCCGACTCCGCGCTGTGCGAGGTCAGCTTCGACTCCTCCGTGCGCCTGCGCTGCGACGCCGCGGAGCAGCTGGACGTCCTGAACGCCGCCTACAAGGCGCACTTCGGCACGGACATGAAGGTCAGCGACTCCTACCGCTCGTACGCAGGCCAGGTCATGTGCAAGCGGACCAAGGGTTACCTGTGCGCGACGCCCGGCACGTCGAACCACGGCAGCGGCGTGGCGATCGACTTCGGCGGCGGCATCGAGAGCTTCGGGACGCGGCAGTTCAAGTGGATGCAGTCCCACGCGCCGGATCTCAGCTGGACGCACCCGTCGTGGGCCCAGCGCGGCGGCAGCAAGCCCGAGGCGTGGCACTGGGAGTACACCGGCTGACCCGTCCGGGCGGACGGAACGCCCGGAACCGGGCGCCGCGGCCCTACGATCGGGCGCATGAGCACCTCGGCCGAGCCGGGGCGGACCTGGCCTCTGGTGGGCCGTGCCGCCGAGCTCGACGACCTCGACGACCTGCTGTCGACGGCCGTCGACGGGGTCGGCGTCACGGTGCTCCTCGAGGGCGAGGCCGGCGTCGGCAAGACGAGCCTCGTCGACGCCCTGCGGGGCTCGGCCCGGCTGCTCGACATCGAGCTGCGCACCGCGCAGGCGTCCGGGTGCGGGGCATCGCCGTTCGCCCTCCTGTCGGACGCGCTGCTGGTCCGGTCGCCCGGGGCCTCGTCGGGACGGGGGCCGGTCGAGTCCGAGCTCGCGGACCTGCTCGACGCGATGGACGCCGACCCGGTCCGCTCCGTGGCGCGGTATGAGCGGGCGGCCGAGCTGTTCGCCGCCCTCCTGCGCCGGCACGGGGACACGCGGCCGTGGGCCCTGGTGCTCGAGGACGTGCACGAGGCCGACGCCCCCTCGCTCGAGGTCCTGCTGCAGCTGGCGCACGAGGGCGCGGTGCCGCGGGCGCTCGTCGTGCTCACCATGCGTCCCGTCCCGTACCGGCCGGAGCTCGCGGAGGTGGTCGCCGCGTGGACGCGCGCCGGTGCGCGGTACCTCGAGCTGCGGCCGCTCAGCCCGCGCGCCACGGTCGAGCTGGCCGAGAGCCTGGTGGGCGGCCCCGTCGGGCCCTCCTTGCGCGGCACGCTGGCCACGACCGGCGGCAACCCGCGCCTGGTGGTGGACGTGGTCCGGACGGCGCGCGACACCGGCGCCCTCGTGTCGGGCGACGGCGTGCTCGACACGGCCGGTGCGCTCTGGCTGACCCCGCTCGACGAGGTGGTCCGGCAGCGCGTCGAGTACCTGGGTCCCGAGGTGCTGGCCCTGCTCGGTCAGGCGTCGGTCCTCGGCATGTCCTTCGTCATCGCCGACCTGGCCTCGGTGGTGGGCGAACCGGTCGCGGACTGCTGGCGCACGCTGCGGCACGGGCTGGCCGCCGGCGTCGTCCGCGCGCGCGGCGACCGCCTGGTGTTCGGCCACGACCTGGTGCGCGGGGCGCTGTACAACGGCCTGGACCCCGAGACGCGCCGCGCCCTGCACGCCCGCGCCGCATGGGCGCTGCGGCAGGCCGGCGCGCCGTCGCAGATCGTCACGGCTCACCTCGAACGCGCGCGCTGAGCGCCGCGGCTGCCTAGCGTGGGCGGTGCGGCCGTCCAGGTCGTGACCCCATCCCGAGGAGCACCCATGCCCACGCGCACGTCACGCACCGCCTGGAACGGCACGCTGATGGAGGGCTCCGGCCAGGTCGAGCTCACCAGCTCCGGCGCCGCGACCTTCGACGTCTCCTTCCCCAAGCGCGCCGCCGAGGAGGCCGGAGGGACCACCAGCCCCGAGGAGCTCATCGCCGCCGCGCACTCCTCCTGCTTCGCCATGCAGCTGTCCGCCGTGATCGCCGAGGCCGGTGGCACGCCCGTCGCCCTGGAGGTCAGCGCCGACGTCACGCTGCGCCCGGACCCGGCCGGTGGCTTCCGCATCTCGGGCATCGCCCTGACGGTCCGTGGGGAGGTCGAGGGTCTCGACGCCGACGGCTTCCGCGCCGCCGCCGAGAACGCGAAGGCCACCTGCCCGGTCAGCAAGGCCCTCACGGGCACCGAGATCACCCTGGACGCCTCCCTGGCCTGACCCCTCCACCACCCGCAACGTCCGAGCAGATGGAGCCCCTGACCTGCATCTGCTCGGACGTCGCACGTGAGGACTCCGCTGCGTCCGAGCAGATGTCGCCTCTGGCCCACCTCTGCTCGGACGCTGTGGGGTTCCATCCCTCGGTGACGTGTGCGGGGCACGGGTGCGCCGGTGGGAGACTGCCCGCGTGGTGGCCGTGACCGAGACCGTGGCAGAGGACGTGAGTGGCGCCGACGTCGTGCAGGCGCTGCGGTCCGCGCTGCGCGGGCGCGTCGACGACACCACGCGCCGGCGCGCCGAGTACTCCACCGACGCGTCCAACTACCGGGTGGTCCCGCAGGTCGTCGCGTTCCCGCAGGACACCGACGACGTGCTGGCCGCCCTCGAGGTCACGCGGTCCCTCGGGGTGCCGCTGACGGCTCGCGGGGGAGGCACGTCGGTGGCCGGCAACGCGGTCGGCACGGCAGTCGTCCTCGACTTCTCGCGGCACGTCAACCGGATCCTCGAGATCGACCCGGCCGCGCAGACCGCCCGTGTCGAGCCGGGTGTGGTGATGGCCGCCCTGCAGAAGGCCGCGGCGCCGCACGGGCTGCGGTTCGGTCCGGACCCCTCGACGCAGGCGCGCGCGACGCTCGGCGGGATGATCGGCAACAACGCCTGCGGCCCCCGTGCGGTCGCGTACGGGCGCACCGCCGACAACGTGCTGGCCCTCGACGTGGTGGACGGCACCGGCCGGCGGTTCGAGGCGCGCTCGGGCGTCGGCGCCCTGGACGTCGTCCCGGGTCTCGACGCCCTGGTCCGTTCCCACCTCGACGTCCTGCGCACCGAGCTGGGCCGGTTCGGCCGGCAGGTCTCCGGCTACTCCCTCGAGCACCTGCTGCCCGAGAAGGGCACCGACCTGGCCAAGGCGCTGGTCGGGACCGAGGGGACCGTGACCACCCTGCTCGGGGCGACGCTCCGGCTGGTGCCCGTCGCGGCGGCCCCCGTGCTGGTGGTGCTCGGCTACCCGGACATGCCGACGGCGGCCGACGCCGTCCCCGCGCTGCTCGCGCACGCACCGTTGGCCATCGAGGGCATGGACTCCCGGCTGGTGGACGTGGTGCGCCGGGTCCGCGGAGCCGCCGCCGTGCCGCCGCTGCCCACCGGAGGCGGCTGGCTGATGGTCGAGGTCGGCGGGGACACGCTGGAGGAGGCCCTGGACCGCGCGCACGCGCTCGCGGCCTCCGCCGGCACGGTCGAGGTCGCGCTGTTCCCGCCCGGTCCCGAGGCCGCGGCGATGTGGCGGATCCGCGAGGACGGTGCCGGCCTGGGCGGCCGCACGCCGTCCGGCGCGCAGGCGTGGCCGGGGTTCGAGGACTCGGCGGTGCCACCCGCGCGGCTCGGCGCGTACCTGCGCGAGCTGGAGGCGCTCATGGCGTCGCACGGCGTCGACGGGCTGGCCTACGGGCACTTCGGCGACGGCTGCGTGCACCTGCGTCTCGACATCCCGCTGGAGCGCTCGGGCAACCCGCTGCGCGCGTTCATGACCGACGCCGCGACCCTGGTGGCCAGCCACGGCGGCTCGCTGTCCGGGGAGCACGGCGACGGCCGCGCGCGCTCGGAGCTGCTGCCGGTCATGTACTCGGAGCAGGCGATCGGGCTGTTCGGGGCCTTCAAGGACCTCCTCGACCCCCGCGACCTGCTGAACCCGGGCGTGCTGGTCCGCCCCCGCCCGCTCGACGCGGACCTGCGCCGTCCGCACGCCCGGTCGTTGCTGGCCGACGGGCACGGGTTCTCGTTCGCGCACGACGCGGGCGACCTGACCACCGCGGTGCACCGCTGCGTCGGCGTCGGCAAGTGCCGGGCCGACAGCACCGCGACCGGCGGGTTCATGTGCCCGTCGTACCTGGCGACGAAGGACGAGAAGGACTCCACCCGCGGCCGTGCGCGCGTGCTGCAGGAGCTGGCCAACGGCACCCTGGTCAGCGGCGGCTGGTCGTCGCCCGAGGTGCACGAGTCGCTCGACCTGTGCCTGTCCTGCAAGGCGTGCTCGTCGGACTGCCCCGCGGGCGTGGACATGGCGCAGTACAAGTCCGAGGTGCTGCACCGCACCTACCGCCGGAGGCTGCGCCCGGTGACGCACTACGCGCTCGGCTGGCTGCCCCGCTGGGCGCGGCTGGTCACCGGCGTCCCGGGGCTCGCGGCGCTGGCCAACGCGGTGCTCGGGGTCCGTCCGGTGGCCCGGGCGGTGCTCGCCGGCGGCGGCATGGACACCCGACGGCAGATGGTCACGTTCGCGCGGCAGCCGTTCCGGGCGTGGGTGCGCGGCGCGGGCCGGGGATCGGTGACCCTCACAGGATCCGACCACGGCGGCCGGCAGGGGACCCGGGGCGCCGTCCGGGCGCACGCGCGCGACCAGTTCCGCGGCCGCCCCGGCAAGGGCACGGGCGGCAGCGGCGAACGCAAGCCGCAGGTCGTGCTCTGGACCGACTCCTTCTCCGACACCCTCTCGCCCTCGGTGGCGCGGGCGGCGGTCGCCGTGCTCGCCGACGCGGGGTACGAGGTGCTGGTCCCGCAGGAGAGCGCCTGCTGCGGTCTGACCTGGATCACCACCGGCCAGCTGGACGGCGCGCGCACGCGTCTGACCCACCTGCTCGGGGTGCTCGGTCCGTTTGCGGTCAACGGCATCCCGATCGTGGGGCTGGAGCCGTCGTGCACCGCGGTCCTGCGGTCCGACCTGCTGGACCTGCTGCCCGACGACCCGCGCGCCGTGGCGGTCGCCCGCGAGACGCGCACGCTCGCCGAGCTGCTCACCGCTCCCGCGCCGATCGGGCCGGGCGATCGCTGGCGCGTCCCTGACCTGTCGGGTGTGACCGCCGTGGTGCAGCCGCACTGCCACCACCACTCGGTGATGACCTTCACGGCCGACCGCCGCCTGCTCACCGAGGCGGGTGCGCAGTTCTCGGCGCTCGCGGGCTGCTGCGGGCTGGCGGGCAACTTCGGCATGGAGAAGGGGCACTACGAGGTGTCGGTCGCGGTCGCGGAGAACGCCCTGCTGCCGGCCTTGCGCGCCGCGGCCCCGGGGGACGTCTACCTGGCCGACGGCTACTCGTGCCGCACGCAGGCCGACCAGCTGGCCGACGTGCAGGGCGTGCACCTGGCGGAGCTGCTCGCGGCACACCTGCCGGCGTCGACGCGCCCCTAGGCTGGCCGCATGCTCGTCGCCTTCTCCGTCGCCCCGCTCGGTGCGGGCGAGTCCGTCACCGCCGCCGTCGCCGATGCCGTGCGCATCGTCCGCGAGTCCGGGCTGCCCAACCGCACCGACGCCATGTTCACCACCCTCGAGGGCGAGTGGGACGAGGTGATGGACGTGGTCAAGCGCGCGACGGAGGCCGTCGGCCGGCACGGCAACCGCGTCAGCCTGGTGCTCAAGGCGGACATCCGGCCCGGCCACGACGACCAGCTCACGGCCAAGGTGGCCCGCGTGGAGGCGGCGCTCGACAGCCTGTGACCGATCTCGTCCAGCACCGTCCGGCGGACGGGCTGACGCGCTCAGCGTGCTGTGGGACAGTGAGGGCGCAAGCGCGCCGGTCGGGGTGCGCAGGCGCACAACGGGAACGTGCCGCGGGCGGCGGCGTGCCCAGGAAGGCCGGGACAGATGCCCATCTTCGAGCTCGACGAGGGTCGGCCGCGCCTCGTCCAGCCGATGCAGCCCCTGACCGGATCCTTCGCCCAGGAGTGCGCCGCGCTCCTCACGCACCACCTGGCCGCGATCGCCGGCGAGCCGCTCTTCGCGGTCCGTTCCCGCAGCGGCTCGCCCGACCACGCCGACCTGCCCGAGCTGCTCGCCCTCGACCCCACCGGCCGCGCGGTCGTCATCGACGCGGTCCAGGTGGTCGACGACGACGCCGTCATCTCCGCCCTGCGGCACGCCGGCGCGGCCGGCCGGATGACCACCACCGACCTCGCCCGCGCGTACCACCCGGACCCCAGCCGCTTCGCGGTCGACTTCGCGGCGTTCCGCGAGCAGGCCGCGTTCGGCGCCCAGTCCAGCCGGCGCGAGGGCGTGCGCCTGGTGCTGCTCTGCTCGGAGGTCGCCGCCGAGGCGGGGGACACGCTCGGCTTCCTGCGCGGCCCCGGCCGCCACGTGGACGTCCTGCAGGTCGGTGTGGTGCGGGGCGTCGACGACCGTCGGCTGCTCGACGTCTCCCCGCTGGCCACCCACGAGGGTGCCCGCCGCTCCGTCGAGCCGACCGCGCTGCGCCTCGTCCGCTCGAGCGAGGGGTTCACCGCGGGCGCTCCGTACGAGCCCCCGATCGCCCCCGTCGGCCCCGTCCGCACCCCGGCCACCGGGGAGCTGCGTGCCGTCACCCCGCCGCCGGCGACGCCCGCCCCGCCGGCCCCCACACCGCTGCGCGCGCCCTTCGCCGAGCCCACACCGCGCCCGAGCCCGCTGCCCGCTCCGACCCGGGCGGCGGACAAGCCCCGCACGACGACGATCCACGAGGCGCCGACCACCCTGACCCCCGTGGTCGGCCTGCGCTCGGCGGCCGACCAGGCCGCCCCCCGCGCACCCCTGCGCGAGCCCGCCGGCCCCAGGCCGTTCCTGCCCGTCATCTCCTCGACCTTCCCGGTGGCCCCCCCGACGACGCCGATGCCGCCGGCCCCGCCCACCCCGCCGACGACGCCGATCCCGCCCGCGCCGACGCAGGACATCGCGCCCGTCCCGGAGCCCCGGCCGGACGGGCACCTGCAGGCCCTCCCCGAGCTGGCGACGCTGGCCAAGAGCCGCCGCGCGATCACCACGCTGGTCTGGATCCGCGCGCGCCGGGGTCAGCGGCTGGTCGCGATCCTGCGCACCGACGGCCTCATCGAGCTGCCGACGGGCGAGGTGTTCGCCGAGCCCGACGACGCGGCGTCGGCCGCGGTGTCGGCGGAGAACCCGGTCGACGGCTGGCGCACCTGGCGGCTGGGCGAGGCCGGTCCGACGCTCGCCGAGGCCACGGGCATCCTGCGCCCGTAGCGCTCCGTCAGTCCCACCCGTACGCGGAGGTCCAGCGGTCGATCTCCGCGTAGTACCGCGCGCGCACCGGCCTCGGGGACAGGGCGAGGTCGTGCACCCCGTCCCGGATCCGGACCACGGTCACGTGGGTGCCCAGCTGGACGGCGCGGCGGACCACCAGCTCCACGTCCAGGACCACGTCGGCGTGGCGCATGTCCTCGCTCCACCGCGGGCTGATGACGGTGCGGCTGGACACGAGCGCGAGGATCGGCAGCTCCAGGGACAGACCGCGGGCCACCCGGGCGTGCCCGGCCATGATCGCCTGCAGCCACCCGGCGCGGACCGGGAACGAGGGCGTCGGCCGCCAGGTGGCGTCGTAGGTCCACTCGCCGCCGCTCGCGCTGCTCAGCGTGCGGGCGTAGTAGCCGGGGTCGATGTTGGGCAGCGGCGCCTTCGGCTGGAACCGGGCCACGCGCGCGACCGCCGGGGCGCTGAGGTGCCGCAGCACCGAGGACCCCTGCAGCTCCAGCCACGGGCTGTTGAGCACCAGCCCGCTGAGCTCGCCGGGGTGGCGGTCGGCCCACAGTGCCGCGACGAGCCCGCCGGTGGAGTGCCCCATCACCATGACGCGGGCGCGTGCACCCAGGTCGCCGGTGATCACGGCGAGCGACGCCTCGAGCTCCTCGTCGTACGTCTCGAGGTCGGCCACGTACCCGGGGGTCTGCCCGGGGCGCAGGCTGCGGCCGTACTTGCGCAGGTCCAGGGCGTAGAACGCGGCCCCGCGGGCGTGCCAGTACTCAGCCAGCCCGGTCTGGAAGAAGTAGTCGGACCAGCCGTGCAGGTAGAGGATCGCCCGGGACGGGCGCAGCGGCTCCGGCGTCGGCGGCGCGTACCGGACCAGGCTGGCGACCACGTCGCCCTCGTCGTCGGGCCGCAGTGCGAGCGTGCGGACCTGGAAGTCGGGGCCGAGGACGTCCTCGGCCCACTCGCCGCCCGGGCTCATGGCTCGAGGACGATCTTCCCGAACTGGCTCCCGTCCACCAGGCGTCGGACGGCGTCCCGCGCGTCGGACAGGGGGAACGTCGAGTCCACCAGCGGGCGCACCCCGGTCCGGGCCAGGAACGCGAGCAGGTGCTGCAGGTCGTCGCGCGTGCCCATGGTGGCCCCGGCGACCGTGATCTCCTGGAAGAAGATCCGCGTGAGCTCGGCGGGCTCGGCGTCGCCGCTGGTGGCGCCCGCGACGACGATCGTGCCGCCCGGCCGCACCGAGCGGACCGAGTGCGACCACGTGGCCTTCCCGACGCTCTCGAGCACCACGTCGACCCGCGGCACCCGTGCACCGGGCTCCACCGCGGACGCGGCGCCGAGCGACAGCGCCCGGGCGCGGCGCTCCTCCGACCGGCTGGTGACGACCATCTCCAGGCCGGCCGCCGCACCCAGCAGGATCGCCGCGCTGGCCAGCCCGCCGCCCGCCCCCTGCACCAGGACGCGCTGGCCGGGGGTCGCGCCGCCCGAGCGGAAGAGCATCCGGTACGCGGTGAGCCACGCGGTCGGCAGGCACGCGGCCTCCACGAACGACAGGGCGGCCGGCTTGTCGACCAGGTTCCACGTGGGCACGGCGACCTGCTCCGCGAGCGTGCCGGGGTAGCGCTCGGACAGCAGGCTGCGCGGCTCGTCGGCGCCCACTCCGTGCCCGCTGGTACCACCGATCACGCCGTGGACCACCACCTCGCGCCCGTCGGACGTGACCCCGGCGGCGTCGGTGCCCAGGATCATCGGCAGCTGCTCGGCCCGGATGCCGACGCCGCGCAGCGTCCACACGTCGTGGTGGTTCAGCGCGGCGGCGCGCACGTCCACCACCGACCAGTTCTCCCGCGCCTGCGGGGCCGGCCGGTCGCCCACCTCCAGGCCGCTCAGGGGGTCGTCGGACGAGAACCGGGCGGCGTAGGCGGCGATCACCGGCCCAACGTATCGGCTAGAGCAGCGGCAGCATCCGACCGAGGTCCGGCACCGCGTCGGAGGTGTAGCGCGCGTGCAGGGCCACGGCCAGCTGGTCGACGTCGTACTCCTGGCGTCCCGCGGCGAGGCGGACCCACGTGCGGGCGTCGGCCACCTCCAGGCTCCAGCCGCCGCGCGCGACGACGATGTCGAGCAGCGCGTCCGCCACCAGCTGCAGGGCGCCGGGGTTCACCGGGTCCGGGCCGCGCGACACCGACCGCGCGAGGTCGTCGGCGTGCACCACCAGCTCGAGCACGCGCGAGACGGCCATGGTGCTCAGCAGCACCGGGCCGCGGCGGGCCTGCACCACGTGGTCGTCGGGACCCAGCTCGTCGAGCCGAGCGAACGCGGCCCGCGCGCGGGCGTCGACCGCGGCCAGCGGGTCGCCGGCGATCTCGACGGCCAGCTTCCGGGTCGTCTCGGCGATGTCCGCGGCCCGGTCCCGGTACGTGCCGACGTACTCGCCGAGCGACAGCGGCACCGTGCCGTCCGGCACCGGCGCGCACACGGCGAGCGCGTCCATCGCCCTGCCCACGTGCGCGACCAGCTCCGCGACGGTCCAGCCCTCCAGCACCGACGGGTCGTCTGCGACGTCGTCGTCGACCACCTCGCCCACCCAGGACCGCAGCCGGTCCCACTGGGCGTGCAGGGCGGTGCGGGCGTCGGCGAGCTCTGCGGAGGGCATGGCGACCATCGTGCCCCTCCCCGGGATCGGTCGCCCGTACCGGGTCCGGAAATCACCTCGTCGCACCCGACGGTTCCGCCAGGATGGCCGGGTGACCGAACCTGTCGACTTCGTGCCCTGGGACGCCCTCGGGTATCCGGGCTCCACGCTCGAGACGACCCCGGCCGCCTCGCGGCGGAGCACCATCGAGGTCGTCGCACCGCAGGGACGCGCGGCACGGGTCGCGCCGGGCGCGCAGCGGCGCACCGACGAGGTGACCAGCGCCGGGACGCCGTGGGTCCTCGCGCGGGACTGGCGGGGGGCGATCGCGGTGCGCGACGGCGTGACCGGTCAGACCGTGGCCGAGGTCGGCCGGGCGGGCTGGGGCAGCAGACGGTCCGGCGTGGTCGACGGGCGTGCCGTCCGCTGGGAGTCGGCGGGCCTGATGACCACGAGGTTCCGCTGGGTCGACCCGGCGGGGGCGGTCCTGCTCGAGGTCCAGCCGCGCGGGTTCCTGCGCCGGCACCTCGACCTGACCGTCGGCACGGAGCGGCTGCCCGGCCCGACGGTGCTGCTGCTCGCCGCGCTGTCGCGGCACCTGGTGGCCGACGCCGACGAGGCGGCCAGCGCGGGCGGGAGCTGAGCCGGCTACGGCCGCCGCGCGCCCTGCTCGAGGAACTCGTGCACGGAGGCGCCCACCAGGTCCTCCTCGATGAGGAAGCCGTCGTGGCCGTAGTCGGAGTGGATCGTGTGCAGCGAGGCGCCCCGGATCCCCGCCGCGATCCGCTCGGACTGCGCGGGCGGGAACAGGCGGTCGGAGTCGACCGCGATCACGAGCGCCCTGGCCGTGATCGACGCGAGCGCCTCGGTGACGCCACCCCGGTCGCGGCCCAGGTCGTGCGTGATCATCGTGCGCGTGAGCACCACGTAGGTGTTGGCGTCGAACCGGCGGCTGAGCTTGTCCCCGTGGTGGTCCAGGTAGGACTGCACCGCGAACCGGCCGCCTTCCAGCGGCTCCTCCCCGCCCTGCGGGATGCGGCCGAACCGCGTGTCCAGCTCGAGCGGGCTGCGGTAGGTCTGGTGCGCGATCTGGCGGGCCAGACCGAGTCCCACGTGCGGGCCCTCACCGTCGGGGGCGTCGTAGTAGTCGCCGTCGCGGTAGCGCGGGTCCGCGCGGATCGCGGCCAGCTGGGTGTGGAACCCCGCGATCTGGTCCCCCGACGTCTGCGCCGCGGTCGCGATGGCGGCGACCGCCTCGACCCGCTCCGGCGCGCTCGCCGCCCACTCCAGCACCCGCAGGCCGCCCAGGGAGGCGCCGATGACCAGCGCCCACGAGTCGATGCCGAGCAGGTCGCTCAGCCGGATCTCGGCGGCCGCCTGGTCGCGGACGGTCAGGAGCGGGAACCGGCTGCCCCAGGGCCGGCCGTCGGGGGCCGGTGAGGCCGGGCCCGTCGACCCCTGGCACCCGCCCAGGACGTTGGGCGCGACGACGAACCAGCGGTCGGTGTCGATCGGCGCGCCCGGACCCACCATCGACGACCACCAGCCGGGCGTCGGGTGCCCGTCGCCCGCCTCGCCGGTCACGTGCGAGTCGCCGGTGAGCGCGTGCAGCACGAGCACCGCGTTGGTGCCCTCCTCGTTCAGCTCGCCCCAGGTCTCGTACGCGAGCCGGACGGCCGGCAGCCGCCCGCCGGACTCGAGCTTGAGCGGGCCCAGGTCGGCGAACTGCCGGCGCCCCACGGGGTCGCCGTCGCGCCAGGCTGCGCTCGCCGGCACCAGCGGGCGGTCCGGGGGTGCCGCGCGGGACCCGAGGGTGCGCGGTCGTGCCGGGCGCGCCACCGACACGTCGGAGCCCGTCCGGGACCCCGACGGCGTCGGCGGCGTGCTGCTCATGATCGGTCAGGCACCCTTCGCTGCGCGGAAGCCCGCATCCAGGTCCGCCAGGATGTCATCGATGTGCTCGATGCCGACCGACAGGCGGACCAGTCCCGGCGTCACGCCGGACAGGGCCTGCTCCTGTGGAGTCAGCTGGCTGTGCGTGGTCGACGCCGGGTGGATGACGAGCGAGCGGACGTCGCCGATGTTCGCCACGTTGGAGTGCAGCTCCAGCGCGGACACGAATGCCTGACCGGCCTCGGTGCCACCCTCCAGCTCGAACGCGAGCACCGCGCCGGCGCCGCGCGGCGAGTACTTCAGCTGGGCCGCGTGCCACGGGCTCGACTCGAGGCCGGCGTAGTGCACGCGGAGCACGTCGTCGCGCGCCTCCAGCCACGCGGCCACCTTCTCCGCGTTCTGCACGTGCCGCTCGATCCGCAGGGACAGGGTCTCGATGCCCTGCGCGATGAGGAAGGCGTTGAACGGCGAGATCGACGAGCCGAGGTCCCGCAGCAGCTGCACGCGGGCCTTGAGGATGAACGCGAGGTTGACGCCGAACGCGCCGCCGACGCCGAGGTCCCGCGCGAACACCAGGCCGTTGTAGGACGGGTCGGGGGTGTTGTAGTTGGGGAACCGCTCGGGGTGCTGGGCGAAGTCGAACGAGCCGCCGTCGACGATGACGCCGCCGATGGCCGAGCCGTGGCCGCCCAGGTACTTGGTGGCCGAGTGCACGACGATGTCCGCGCCCCACTGCAGCGGGTTGATCAGGTACGGCGTCGCGACCGTGTTGTCCACGATCAGCGGGACGCCGACCTCGTGCGCCACCCCGGCGACCAGCTCGATGTCGAGGATGTCGGCCTTCGGGTTGGGGATGGTCTCCGCGAAGAACAGCTTGGTGTTCGGGCGGACCGCGTCCTTCCACGCCTGCGCGTCGTGCGGGTCCGTGACGAACGTCGTCTCGATGCCCAGCTTCGGGAGCGTGTAGTGCAGGAGGTTGTACGTGCCGCCGTACAGGGACGGGCTGGCGACGACGTGGTCACCGGCCTCGGCGATGTTGAGGATCGCGAGGGTCTCGGCGGCCTGGCCGGAAGACACGAGCAGCGCGCCGACGCCGCCCTCGAGGTTGGCGATCCGGTTCTCGACGACCTCCTGCGTGGGGTTCCCGATCCGCGTGTAGATGGGGCCCAGCTCCGCGAGGGCGAACCGGTTCGCGGCCGTCTGGGCGTCGGGGAAGACGAACGACGTCGTCTGGTAGATCGGCAGTGCTCGGGCGCCCGTCGTCGGGTCGGCCTCCTGGCCCGCGTGGATCTGGCGGGTCTCGAAGTTCCAGCTCTCGTTGCTCATGGTGCTGCGCTCCGTTGTCGATGGATCGTCGATGGATCGTGTGGTGGGCAGGATCCGCGGAGGGCCTCGGGCAGCCGACATCCGTCCCGCGGAGGGAGGTGTGGCGCACGGGTCGAGCCATGGCTCGGGCGGGGTTTCTCAGGGGCCGTCGTGGACGGCGACCTGCCCGCGGGCACAGCCGAGCGTGCGCTGGGTCAGCGACACATTCGGCAGGTCATGTGCTGACAGTAGGTGGGGACGTCCGCTGACTGGAACAACCGTCTCAGCATCTGGGCGCGCGTCCCTGGTCCTGCCGGTGCCCATGTGAGGCGAACGGGTGATCCGATCGCGATCCCGTCCGGTTCGTCCCAAAGCACATCCGTGTGACTCGTGGGACTGATGTGACAGATGTTCTCTTCTGAGGTTTGCGCAGGTAGCGTCCTTGCGAGATCGACCCGTGAACGACACAGCTGGAGGACCCCGCAGGTGAGCGCTCGACCGACGCACCGCCGTGCCGCGCTCGCGGGCGCGCTCGTCGTCGCGCTGCTCGCCGCCGGCGCCTCCAGCGCCCTGGCCGACCCGACCCCGCCCTCCGCGCAGGACGTCAAGGACGCGCAGGGCGCGGTGCGGTCTGCGGAGCGCTCCGTCGCCTCGATGGAGATCCGCCTCGCCCAGCTGAGCGCGCAGACCGAGGCTGCCGAGCTCGCGGTGCTGCAGGCAGGCGAGGCCTACAACCGGGCGGTCGTCGACGCCGACGCCGCCGAGCAGGCCTCCGCCGACGCCCTGGCCCGCTCGACCGACGCCGCAGCCGCCGCCGAGGACGCCCGCCGTCAGCTCGTGGCGATCGCCCGCGAGGTCGCCCGCTCCGGCGGCTCCACCGACCTCCTGCAGGCGCTGCTCTCCTCCGACGGGTTCCAGGACGTCGCCCGCCGGACCACCGCGCTGGACCGCATCAGCGGCAAGGCCGACGAGGCCGTCCAGGAGTACCGCGCGACGCAGCTGGTCGCCACCACGCTGGCCACACGCGCCACGCAGGCAGCCGACGACGCCAAGGCCGCCAAGGCGTCCGCGACGGACGCGCTGGCCGCCGCCGAGCAGGCCGAGGACGACGCCGCCGCTGCGCTGACCGCGGCAGCCGCCGAGCGCGACTCCCTCATCACCTCCCTGGCGGCCGCCCGCCAGACCAGCGCCGACGTCGAGCGCGCCCGTCAGGACCACGTCGACCAGCAGCGACGCGAGCGCGAGGACGCCGCAGCACGCGCCGCCGCCCTGCGCCCGGTCGCCC